>CALZMK010000035.1 GCA_945788545.1 uncultured Prevotella sp. | reverse complement strand
CCAACAACCTCATAACCAGCTGCGCGCAATGCCTCGACAGCCTTCAGACTGCTACCGCCAGTAGAGATAAGGTCTTCCACTACAACCACCTTGGCTCCCTCGGGCAGTTCGCCCTCGATGAGATTTCCCATTCCATGGTCCTTCGGTTTGCTGCGCACATACACAAACGGTTTGCCCAACTGGTCGGCAACGAGTGCGCCCTGGGCAATGGCTCCTGTGGCTACGCCGGCAACAGCCTCAGCCTCAGGAAAGTTCTCCTGGATGGCATGACACAATTCGATCTTGACGAATGTGCGGAGGTCGGGAAACGAGAGGGTCTTGCGGTTGTCACAATAGATGGGTGACTTCCAACCAGAAGCCCATGTGAAAGGATTGGAAGGCTGCAATTTGATAGCCTTGACATTGAGCAGTTTCTCTGCGAAAAGTTTTTTTGTTGCTTCCATTTTATATGTTTTTATTTATTATTGTTCATTTCATTCTGCAAATATACTCATTCTTTGCCGAATGACACAGAAAAGAAAGTTAAAATTATATAATTCGATGATGTATTACGATTTTGTCAGTCCTAAGGTGAGTATTGAGAGTCTCACATCCTTTGTATTTTGACTTATTTCCCTAAGACAAGCACCAAGTGTGGCACCTGTGGTGAAGATGTCGTCAACAACTAAGACATGGCGTCCCTCCAAAGCGGCAGAAGCAACCAATGAGAAGGCTGATGCAACATTTTCCTGCCTCTGTTCACCGTTGAGTCTTGTCTGACTGCGCGCAAAACGACGGCGAATGAGTGAAGTTGTGTCAACGGGTATTGAGGTTACCTCAGACAATCCCCTTGCAAACAGTTCGCTCTGATTGAAACCGCGTTGGAAACGTCGCATACGGGTGATGGGCACTGGCACTATCACATCCACGTCATCAAAGAATCCCTTGGGTTGCAATGCCTTGGCGGCATGATGCCCCATATATACGGCGACGTCTCTCCTACCCTCGTATTTCATCTTGTAGATCAGTCGCGCCTGATTGCCATGAGGGTGAAACTCAAACATCGCATTGCCCCTAATCACATCTCCACAACCAAGAACACTCCTCACCATAACATTATCAGAGCTATCGGAGAAAAGTCCCGACATACTGTCATGGATGAGACATCGACTGCACATCACAGTCTCACCCTCGTGAAGGCGAGAGTTGCACGCGACACAGCGACGGGGCAGGAAAAAGTCAAAAATCATCCGTGCTATCTTCCTCATCATAGTCGTCACAATCGATGCAATGTCTGACAATAGAATAGTCGAAACCACGCGAGAGAGCAAACTTGATGAGTTTCCTGTTCATCTCGTAGTCATTAGCGGCTTTAATACTTCGGCGCTTCGACTTCAGCAGGTCGGTGAGCACCGACTTATACTGACTCTCGTCAACCTCGTCGAGCACTCGTTGACGGATGTCCTCGGCAATGTGCTTTGCCCATAATCCTTGCTCCACCTTGCGCCTGCCCCACTTGTTGTATTTTATCTTATCCTTGACAAAAGCCCTTGCATAGCGCTCGTCATCCACAAACTTCGCCTTGCGCAGATATTCCATAATGCGCTCACAGTCGGATTCTTCCACCTCCCACTTGCGCATTTTCTCTGTCATCTCATATTCACAGTGCTCTGCCGACGCACAAAGGGCGCTGAGCCGCTGCAATGCCATCTCATAGGTCATCATCTCTTTCTTGTTGTTTTTATAAAACGTTGTTTCCCAAATTGGTCTTCTCGGATTTCCACTGAATAGAAACCTATTTCTATCAGCATATCCTTCATTTCTGACACATAAATGGGATTGATTTCAAAATACAATGCTCCTCCTTGTCGCAGAGCCTTTGATGCATAACGTGATATACTGCGATAAAACAACAAGGCGTCGTCGTCGGGGACAAACAAGGCTGTATCTGGTTCATATTCGAGAACATTGGCGTCCATCCCACTTCTCTCGCTATTACAGATATAAGGCGGGTTGCTCACTATCACGTCGTATTTATCCATATCGGAGGGAGGATTCAGAGCATCGCATTTCATCACATTTACATCTGCCTTCAACGAATGGATGTTATCATTGGCAATGGCTATGGCATCGTCGGATATATCCCAGGCATCCACGCTTGCCCCTTTGATATCAAGGGCAAGCGTCACTGCAATGCAACCGCTACCTGTGCCAACATCAAGTATCGACGGTGTGTCGAGTGATATGTCGCTCTCAATCCAACGGCACAGTTCCTCGGTTTCGGGACGAGGGATAAGGCATCCCGGACGCACTATGAACTGGCGGTCGCAAAACCATGCCTTGCCCACCACATACTGCACAGGAGTGAATGCTATCAGAGCCTCTACATCCGCATAGAGATTATCTGCATCAGTGAATTTGACTATATCCTCGCATATCATGTCAGCTGTGGTCATACCATACTTGTCGGCGAGCAACATCCGCGTCACTGCCTTTGCCTCACCTTCGGTATATCCACCGTCATGCAACTTGCGCCATAGTTCGTTATATCTCATTTCTTCTCATTTTTTCATGCAAAAATACGAAAAAACCGGGCAATAACGCAATATTTTCTTATTTTTTTTGTCTTTTATGGAAAAAAACAGTAATTTTGCAGTTATGAGTGAAGAAATAGACAAGATTTATATGCGCCGCTGCCTGCAGATAGCTGCCAACGGCCGACAGAACGCCCGACCGAATCCTATGGTGGGCGCTGTGATTGTGTGCAATGGACGTATTATCGGTGAGGGCTATCATGTGAGATGCGGTGAGGGCCATGCCGAGGTTAACGCCTTTGCTTCGGTGAGGAAGGAAGATGAACATCTGCTGCCGCAAAGCACCATCTACGTTAGTCTTGAACCGTGTTCGCACTATGGCAAGACTCCGCCTTGTGCCGACCTTATCGTGAGCGAACAGGTTAATAGGGTTGTCGTGGGATGTGTTGACCCCTTTGCCGAGGTATCGGGACGAGGGATAAGGAAACTGCGCGATGCGGGTATTGAGGTGACCGTGGGTGTACTTGAGGATGAATGTAGAAAGCTGAACAACCGCTTTATGACTTTCAACGAGAAGCATCGCCCTTATATCATCCTCAAATGGGCACAGTCGCTCGACGGCTTTATCGACAAGGACTTCAAACCATTCACATTCTCCACACCATTCACTCAGATGCTCAGTCACAAACTGCGCGCGGAGAACGACGCCATCCTCGTTGGTCACACCACCGCCCTGCGCGACAATCCCTCACTGACGGTAAGGGCTTGGTGGGGAAAGAACCCCATGCGTCTCATCCTCGACAGTCATAATCCTTGTTTTGAGGAGATGACCCCCAAAAAACCTCTACTTCCTCAGTTGATGGATTGTCTATATAGTCGCAAGGTACAGTCGCTGATTGTCGAGGGCGGAGCATTCACCCATCGCCAGTTTATCGAGGCAGGATTATGGGACGAGATACGAGTAGAGACAGCACCCGTAAACGTGTTACATGGCACTGTCTCTCCCTCAATTCCCTCGAATGCCGTCGTCATCAGCACCGAGAATTACGACGGAAATGTCATCACATCGTATAAAAACAATAATTGTTAATTTTTACATATATCCGAGCCAACGGAGTACATCGTTGAGATTTGCCACGATCATCAGCAGGATGATAATACCAAATCCTACGTACTCAGCCTTCACCATAAAGTCCTCACTCGGTTTGCGGCGAGTTATCATCTCATAAATGAGGAAGAGCACATGTCCGCCATCGAGCGCCGGAATGGGGAGTATATTCATGAAGGCAAGCATAACACTCAGCAAGGCTGTCATTCGCCAGAACATATACCAATCCCATTCTGCGGGGAAAAGGCTTCCGATGGCTCCAAAACCGCCAAGCGACTTGGCTCCGTCGGCTGTGAACACATATTTCATGTCATCCACATACGAAGTGAGCACATGAACGCCATATTTTGCTCCTGCGGGGAAACTCTCAAAGAATCCGTATTCCTTGGTGTAAGGTTTATAAATCATGGCGTATGAATTGGTGGCAAAACCGAGTTTCAGGTCGGCAGTGAGCACCACTTTCGCCGTGTCGCGACTCTTGTCTGCATGCTCGAGCACTACGATTGCTTTTCTCACTTTCATACTGTCGGCAGAAGTGCTCACAGTGGCGAGAACATCATTCAGCTTACCAATCTCGTCAGTGAAGGTATTGTATGAGTCGATAGCCTTACCATTGAGTGCCACGATGCGGTCGCCCTTCTTCATTCCCATTTTGGCGGCGGGAGTGCCAGGCATAACAGTATCGGCAACACAGTTGAGCAACGGACGCACGAAAGGCGGTTGGTTCTTTATCATCGAAAGCAGATTGAGTTCGCCTGGAAGATTGATGCTCATTGCCTTACCGCCACGGATAATGTCAACACGCTTTGCCTCACTGATCTCGCGGAACATATCGGCACCGAAATCCTTGAACTCTCCATTCTCTGTTCCCACGAGGATATCACCATCTCGGAATCCTAAGGCCTTTGCCTCTTGATTAAACTTCATACCATTGGTCATGTTCTTCACTGGGATATACGAGTCGCCCCATGTGAAGAGTATCATCGAATAGATGAACAATGCCAATAGGAAATTGAACAGCACTCCACCAATCATCACAAACAGGCGTTGCCATGCCGGTTTGGAGCGAAACTCCCACGGTTGTGCCGGTTGCTTCATCTGCTCGGTGTCGAAACTCTCGTCGATCATTCCGGCTATCTTGCAGTAGCCACCCAATGGCAACCATCCCATTCCGTAGGCAGTGTCGCTTTTCTTTGGTTTGAACTCGAAGATATGAAACCAAGGGTCGAAGAAGAGATAAAACTTCTCTACCCTTATGCCAAAGAGTTTGGCAAAGAGGAAGTGACCTCCCTCATGTATAAGCACCAGCAGTGATATTGCCATCATAAACTGCAGGGCCCTAATCAGAAATATTTCCACAACTATTTAAAAAATTAAAATATTAAAATATTAAAGTAATTCGCTTGCCATACGTCGTGCCTCCTTGTCGGTAGCCACATATACATCGTAGTCGGGATTGGCATCGAAAGCCACCTTAGCCATCGTCTTTTCTATGATGTCGCTCATCTGCAGGAACCCGCAACGATCCTCAAGGAAGGCGCGGTTGACTATCTCGTTGGCGGCATTTAATATGCAAGGCATATTTCCGCCCTTCTTAATAGCCTCGAAAGAGAGGGCAAGGCAACGGAACTTCTCCAGGTCGGGTTCAAAGAACTCCAACGGATGCTTGAAAAGGTCAAGACGATCGCCTGTGAGATGAAGACGATTGGGATATGAGAAGGCATACTGTATGGGAAGACGCATGTCGGGTACTCCCAGCTGGGCCTTAACCGCACCGTCGGCAAACTGCACGGCACTGTGCACTATCGACTGTGGATGAACGAGCACTTGTATCTTGTCTGCCTCAACACCGAAGAGCCACTTTGCCTCGATGACCTCGAATCCCTTGTTCATCATCGATGCCGAGTCGATGGTTATCTTTGCTCCCATGTCCCATGTAGGATGGCGCAAAGCGTCGTCCTTGGTCACCTTTGCCAATTGCTCATGAGTGAACAATCGGAATGGACCTCCGCTTGCCGTAAGCAATATCTTCTCTATCTCATTGTCACCCTCGCCCACGATGCTCTGGAAGATGGCCGAGTGCTCGCTGTCAACGGGCAATATCGGCGCATGATATTTCTGCGCCAACTGGCATATCAATGCTCCAGCCACAACGAGAGTCTCCTTATTGGCAAGACAGATGGTCTTACCCGCCTTCACTGCATGAATAGTGGGCGAGAGACCGGCAAAGCCCACCATGGCAGTGAGTACCATATTGATTGACGGTGACTCTACAATCTCGTCGATGGCCTTAGCACCGGCATACACCTTTATATCCGGTTCGTCGGCAAGCAACTGCTGAAGGCGCTCGTAGTGTGCCTCGTTGGCTATCACCACGGCGGCAGGCTTAAACTTCCTTGCCTGTTCGGCCAACTGCTCCACGCGGTTGTTGGCAGTGAGGCAATACACCTCATAGAGGTCGGAGTGTTCCTCAATCACGTCAAGGGCCTGTGTGCCGATAGAACCGGTGGAGCCCAATATTGCAATCTGTTTCTTCATAATCATTATTTTTCTATTATGTCAAGACAACAGTCCATCAGGCAAGCTCATAAACAGCTTTAGTGCCTCGTGGTCGATGTCGTCAATAAATTCGTCGACAGCAGGTATGAGAGTGCCATCGGCCAGTTCGAGCAACACGTTGATGGTGCTTTCGTCAACCGACTCTATGCGACCTATCACCTTGCCCGACGCCACATCCACAATGTCATATCCCACAATCTGGCTCCATGTCAGCACATCATTGTCTATATCGGCAAGATGACGCGGGAAGAAGACATCGCACCCAGTGAGCTCGGCAGCCCTGTCCATTGTGTCGATATCCTCAAACTTCACCAGTGCCACCTCTTCACTGCGGAACCGGTATTCCTCGATGAAGAACGGAACGAGTATTCCATCTACCATCAATACCAGGTATTCGGCATCGACTCGGTCGAACACATCATCACTGAATCTCAGTGTCACCTCACCGCCGATACCATGTGGCTTACCAATACGGCCTATCTTATAGACGTCGTCTTCTCTAATCATTGTATGTCCGATTACTCTCTTCTAATTCTTGCACCAAGTGAGTTGAGCCTTTCCTCGATGTCCTCATATCCACGGTCAATCTGCTCGATATTTTCGATACGGCTTGTTCCGTTGGCACTCATTGCTGCAATAAGCAAGGCAATACCCGCACGTATGTCGGGACTTGCCATTCGCCCAGCCCTGAGTTTGATGTTATGGTCATGTCCCACAACCACTGCCCTATGGGGGTCGCAGAGAATTATTTGCGCTCCCATGTCAATCAGTTTATCCACGAAGAAGAGTCGGCTCTCAAACATCTTCTGATGGAAGAGCACACTGCCCCTTGCTTGTGTAGCCACTACGATGAGCACCGAGATGAGGTCGGGCGTGAGTCCTGGCCATGGCGCATCAGCAAGCGTCATGATTGTTCCGTCAATAAACGACTCTATCGAATAGTGATCCTGATGGGGGATAACAAGGTCGTCGCCCTCCACATCTATTCTTACCCCAAGACGGCGGAAGGAATCGGGGATATTACCGAGATTAGCCAGCGAAACATCCTTTATTCTTATGCCCTCGCCACACATTGCCGCCATACCGATGAACGACCCCACCTCGATCATATCGGGCAGGATATTGTGTTCCACGCCATGGATACTCTCCACACCCACTATTGTGAGCAAGTTGCTGCCAATGCCACTGATGCTCGCCCCCATCTTGTTGAGCATGTGGCAAAGTTGCTGGATATATGGTTCGCATGCGGCATTATATATAGTGGTAGTACCCTCGGCAAACACCGCTGCCATGATGATATTGGCAGTACCTGTCACCGAAGCCTCGTCGAGCAGCATATAGCACCCCGTGAGCTTTTCAGCATATATCTCATATACATCTGAGTTATACACCTGACGGAATTCGGCACCGAGATACTTGAATCCGAGGAAATGAGTGTCGAGTCGGCGGCGTCCTATCTTGTCTCCACCCGGTTTGGCGATGACAGCCTTGCCGAATCTCGCCAACAGCGGACCAATCATAAGTACACTGCCTCTGAGTTCCGAACATTTCTTAACAAAGTCCGAACTCTCGAGATAGTCGAGATTGAGGTCGTCGGCACAAAACGAATAGTCGTTTCTCGACAAGCGCTTCACCTTCACGCCGATGTCCTCAAGCAACAGTATAAGATTATTCACATCCCTGATGTCTGGGATATTATGAATTATAACCTCATCAGAAGTGAGCAACGTAGCGCAAATCACCTCAAGAGCCTCATTCTTGGCTCCCTGAGGAGTAATCTCTCCCTTTAGCGGATGTCCGCCCTCGATAATAAATGATGCCATAGACTATGTTTACTTCTTACGTTTCTTGGCCTGTTTCTGCACTCTGTTTCCATTCACGTTCATTAGGGCGGCAGATTCCTGCACTCTGTCAAGTTGCATATTATTGAGATCGAGCTGCACTTGTCCGTCGGTGTATCGAGCCAAGTCGTCGGCAACTCTCTCGTCGTCCATAGTTCCGCGTCCCCACGTGGCAAGGTCACGTTTCATCTGATTGGCAGTGAGCCAAACGAGTTTATCTTTCTCTGCTCCCTCAGGCATTGTTTTCAGAATATCAAAGCACTCTTCAACAAGATGTCCGTAATGACGCAGCTTGACATGGTTCTTACAGATAGGCATCGGTTGAGGTTTTTGGGTAATCTTTTCAGCCTCACTCACGTCACATGGCCAGTCGATGTCGAGCTGTCCACGCCCCATCAAATAGAGATGATCCCACAAAGTCCTGAGACCGTCGTTTGACTCGGTTGCTCTCGGCATCTTCGTTGCCATCATTCTCACTATGGTATTGGCACATGCGTTTCGTTCGTCGCGAGTAGGACACCCGATGGCATAATCCACCATCCTCTGTATCTCCCTTCCATATTCGGGCAACAACAGAGTTTCCCTCTTAGTGTTGTAGTCTAATCCTTTTATATTCATAATAAAAACCTAATCCCTAATTCCTAATCCCTAATTCCTAATTCCTAATCCCTAATTCATCCTTAGGCAGTTTAGCCACAAAATCCTTAAGATAATACGGCACGAAATAAGCCACATCCTCGTGGATGTCGTTGAGCATCTTCCTCTCTGCAAGGGGCATCATCCATTTCGCCAAGGGTTCTACGCCCTCAATCAGGTGGGCATTGGGATGTGCAATGATATCCATACACTTGGCCGCACCGTTGCCGAAGAAATACACAGGCCGCTCGTCGAGCCACCGGCGATAAGTGTCGCCATCCACCACATCTGCCTGAATGGGGCGCACCGTCTTAAGTGCCCTGTCATAAAGTGCGGCATACACCTCCATTCGCCTTGCATCGATCATAGGACATATCAATGCGTCGTCCTCTATTTCCTCATGACGCAGCAACACCGGCACGCACATCAGTTCGAGTGTCGATACCGACAACAGTGGTATGTCGAGGGCATAGCATACACCCTTGGCCATCGACACTCCTATGCGCAATCCTGTATATGAACCAGGTCCGCAACTCACTGCCACGGCGTCGAGGGGTATGGCATGGCTGTCGGCAAACGACATGGCCTCATCGACAAATGAGCCTAATGCCTCGGCATGGTTATTACAAGTGCGGTCAGCCTTGTCGAATATCACCTTTCCGTCTTCACTTACGGCCACAGAGCACACGTTAGTGCTTGTTTCAATATGTAAAATACATGACATAGTATTCTGAATTCAAAATGCTTTTT
>CALZMK010000034.1 GCA_945788545.1 uncultured Prevotella sp. | reverse complement strand
TGTTATTTGATGCTGACATCGAAATAAATGGGAATAGTCATTTCCTCGTTTTTGCTTTTCGTCTTGATGTGTTTTTCTATTCTCTTTACTCCCTTCCCCATACGATTGTCTACTTCAATCTTGATGGTGATGTATTCCTGGCGGTTGCCTTCATCCTTATGAAGGACGGCGATGTTGCGGGTTTTAGATTCGCCAACGCTCATTATACCAAGGTCGTACTTATTTGTTGAAAGCCTGATGTTCTCATTTATCTTCACGGGGAATTGTCTTGCCAGTGTCTCCTCGGATGTGATACAATTGCCTTCCAATGCAAGGTTGAGACGCTTGCGTGAGGATCCATAAACAATCGTTCCGCATTCATAGAACTCACCACCTTTTCCCTTTGGGTCGAAGCTCAACACAGCCCTTGCAGAATCACCAGGGAGGATTGTCTCACCAAGGGGAAAATCAAGTTTTACACAGCCGCAGGAGGTATATCCTTGAACAATAGTGACCACCTCAGTTCCTTTGTTCTGCAACCAGAACTCGCGTTCCTGTCTCCCGTCCGACTCGTCAATCGTTCCGAGTGATACGGTGGATAGTCCTATGATGACAAGCGAATCAATGGGCAACATACTTTTTTCCTTTCTGTATATATAGACCTTTTTGTGGTATAGCAGAACGTTGTTGTCCCGCTATATTATAGATTCTATCGTTGCTATTCTGCGGATCAATGCCCACACCTTTAATAGCTGTATCGCCGTTTTTATCGGCATCAAGAGTCCAGGCTTTTACATCCACTTTGGTGGGTGATGTTGCGAACACCTCCACTCCAGTCTGTTCACTATCCGTAGGGAATATCCTTACAGAATATGCCCACTTGTCATTAACGAAGATATCTGCTATCGAACCATCGATGAAAACGTGCAATTTTAGCTTTTCGCCCACCTGTGGTTTCTCTGGCAGAGTGGCGGCATACACACCGTTGTACGGACCACCATCATTGCTTCTACGTGAAAGTGATGTAAGGTCGAGAGTAAGTATTCCATCAGCTGTGTTATATGCCAGTCTCGCCTTTCCATTGTCTGACTTGAAGAAATCAAAGCCCATCTCTCCAAAACCTATAGTAAACTCACCCAACAGTTCTATCTGTCGTCCGCTGACTGGTGACAAAGAGAATTCACCAGACAGTTCCTGTACTACCGAAGCCGTCACATCAGTACGCATTGCTGTAAGTCCTTCGTATGGTTTCTGCACAAGATTATTGTTGGCGTCGATACTGATTTCACGAGGCAATGAGTAGTTGTGTGCCCATCCCATGTCGTAGTTAACCTCTCCTGGCATTTTGTCAGGAACAATACCGAGAAGCAATGTCTTTCCATCCTTCTGATAGATGGAAGGAGAAAGCAGTCCATAACCATCCTTGGAGATACCTCCCATTTCGAGCATCTTAGGCTGGTCGTGGTCAGGAGCGAATGTGCCGTCGGAATTTATCTTTCCTACCCAATAGATAGTGCGTACGCCAACTCCTGTGTTAAGAGGAGTGACGGTGAAGAGCATCTTGCCGTTACCCATATCGGTCACGTTTGGCATTTCCCAGAATGTGCCATGCTGGTTAGCGTTTGTTCCACGGAAGAATATCTTTCCGTCGTTTGTCCAAGAGCCGTTGTCGTATTTATGTAGAGTGCTGGCGCCGATGCCGTCCTTCGATGTGCCTACAATAATATATTTATTGCCGCCACTTGTAAAGAAGTACGGGTCGCGGAAATCATCGGAGAGACCAGCAGGACGACCGTCGATGATTACACCTTGTTTCGTCCACTCCACGAGACCCTTGTCATCCGGAGTGGCTTTTACTATTCTTGCCTTTCCGTTATCCACCGCCGTGTAGATGGCATTGATACCATTGTCATCGTCATACACACATCCAGACCAGCATCCCTTCATGTCATACCACTCACCTGGAGCGATGGCAATGGGTTCTTCGGTCCATTTGTAGAGGTTCTCCGACGAGATGTGTCCCCAGTGCAGACGAGCCATATAAGGGCCGTTGGCATTCTTCTGGAAGAACACATGATATTTTCCGTCACTGTAAGTCAGACCGTGACATTCGTTTGTCCAACCGCCGGAAGGCATCCCATGGAACTGCGGGCGCCACAGACTTGCGGCATAGCGCGATGCGGGATAATTAAAGTCTGGAGTGGCAGAGAGGTCAACCGCAGTGAGCTGGTCGGGAGTAAGCGACTGGTTGTAGATGGCAATGTCATCTATCAATCCGCAGAAAGTATTAATCAGGAACGGTCCGGCCTTCAGTTCAGTGGCATCCTTTCCAATATAATAGTCACCTTCGGAAAGTATGATTTCCGAACGGCTCATCTTGCATGTACCCACCTTGTTTCCATTGAGGTAGAGCGAGGCAAGATTGGCATCCTTGTCAAGCACGGCTGTTATCTGGCTCCATCGTCCGAGTGTCATTTTCTCAGAGCTGTCAATGGCAAACAGATAACCTTTGGCGTATGCCGAGGCGAAAGTGAAGCGCAGGTGTCCTTGTGATGACAATTTAATGGCAAATCCTTGCTTTGCAGTCTCATCGAGATTTCCAAATACAGTGGCGTAGGTCGGAGTGTTCTCCGCCTCTGCCGTATTCATCATCGGGAATGTCTCCGGGGCAAGGATGAGGTTTATTGTTAGGTTCGTAGTGCTCAGAGAGCTGCTTGCCAGTTTCGCCCTGACATAATTGGAATAACCGTCAAAGCGCATTGCCTCACCTGACACACCGGCAACAGAGAGTGCCGGTAATTGTGAAATCACAGGGAAGGTGCCATCGGAGACACTCTCCTTTAATGCACCATCACCAACAGTCATGTCGAAATGTACTGAAGACTGTTGTGCCATGCCGACAGCCGAGAAGGCTGTCAGCATAGCTGTTGTCAGTATGTCCTTAATGTTCATATATTTTTATCTTTCCAATGGACAAGTTATTTCAAGTAAGAGATACAGTTGCCTGTAAACATCTCCAATTGATCCTTATACTGGTTCTCGCCACCAATGTTCCATTCATAGGATGCAAGACCAACGGCAAGGATGCGAGCAGGGTATTCAGTTGTAGGAGCGAAGTCGATGATACCTGCACAGCAGTAGTCAACCACGTGGTTCCATGTTCCGAGCACAGTAGAGTTAGTCATATCCTCCCATGCCTTCACGACGTTAGGATTAGGTGCAAGTCCGTAGGCGTTGAGGTCCCACATGCAGTTGTGGTCGCCCTTCACTCCAGCACCCTCGAAGGTATAGATAGGACGCTCATACACTCCTGACAGCGAGGTCATTCCCCAATAGATAGAGTGGTTGGTGTGGTCGTAGATCTGACCTTCCGCATTACCAATCTTTGGCTGCACACCCCATACGTCCGGGTTATTACCACCCTCTCCGTTTCCGAAGATACCAGGAGCGTAAGCGTCGACAATGCGGCCTACGGCAACTGTAAGCTGGGTGGCGTGGTTGGTGAGAAGGAGATTGCCGCCGTCAGCGGCGAAAGCCTTAAGTGCATTCACAGTCTCGTTTGATGCCAGTCCGCCAGGGAGGTTAGCCCATCCGTGAGCCAGTCCGATGCGGTCGCACATAACCCAGCACATAGTGTTCTTCTCGAAGTCGAGGTCGTTAACCTGTGAAGCGGTAAGCAACACTCCCGTACCCTTGTTGACATAGTTTGCCTTGAACCATTCTACAGCGTCCTTCTCATCGTCAGAAGCGGTATAGTCGTCGGCAACAAGCATGGCCACCTTCTTCTCGGCAGGAGTGGAGACATACTTCAGACAGTTGCTGGTGAACATCTCCAACTGATCTTTATACTGGTTATCGCCACCGATATTCCACTCATAGGATGCAAGACCTACGGCAAGCACGCGGCCGGGGAATTCTGTTGTCGGGGTGAAGTCGATGATACCTGCACAGCAGTAGTCAACGACATGATTCCATGTTCCAAGCACGGTAGAGTTCGTCATATCCTCCCATGCCTTTACGACATTGGGATTAGCTGCAAGTCCGTAAGCGTTGAGATCCCACATACAGTTGTGGTCACCTTTGATACCTGCACCCTCGAAGGTATAGATAGAACGCTCATAAAGACCTGCGGTGAAATTCATGCCACGGTAGATGTCATGGTGAGAGTGGTCGTAGATTTGACCCTCGGCATTGCCGATGATAGGCTGCACACCCCATACATCAGGGTTATTACCACCCTCTCCGCTACCAAATATACCTGGAGCATAAGCCTCGTCAATGCGTCCCACTGCAGCCGTAAGCTGAGTAGCATGGTTGGTGAGAAGAAGGTTACCGCCGTCAGCGCAGAATGCCTTCAGTGCGTTCACTGTCTCGGTGGAAGCCAGTTTACCAGGGAGATTTGTCCATCCTTTTTCCAGTCCGATGCGGTCGCACATCACCCAGCAGGCAGCATGTTTCTCTATGTCGAGGTCGTTCACCTGTGAAGCAGTGAGCAGTGTACCCTTGCCCTTATCAACATAGTTTGCCTTGAACCAAGCCACAGCATCCTTTTCGTCATCAGAAGCTGTATAGTCATCGGCAACAAGCATGGCAATCATATCACCGCCCTTCTTGGCCTCGTAAGCGATATGGAACCTGACTGTCTGTCCTTCAGATACGCGGCCATCGCTGTAACGTGCCTTTACGGTATAAGCAACATCTACATTGGTAGGAGCCTTCTGAATATAATAGCTGTTGATAACCTCGTCGATATTGGTGATATCCTTATCGTCCTGGATAATCTGGATACCTGACTGTCCCTCCATTGTCGGGTTGATCCAGCTGAGAGTAACATCACGCTTTCCGTCCTGATAGTAAGCCTTGAGATTGCTGATGGCCTCCGAATAGTTGACCGATGCAAGGTCAACATCTGAGCAGGAGGCAAAGAATGCCATCGCTGCACAGAGGAATATATTTAATTTTTTCATAATTGTTCTTTTACCTTAATTAATACTGCTTATAAAGACCGTTTGAATTGTCGATTTCTGCGAGAGGTACAGGCAGATAAATCTCGTTGGCAGTCACGCTGCGACCCTCATAATACTGGCGGAGCTTGGCCTCCTCGTTCATATACTTGTTCATAGTGTTGACAAGGTAGTCCTCACCCCAGCGAACAAGGTCGAACCAGCGGTTGCCCTCAAGGGCGAGCTCCAAGCGACGCTCCATGCGCACGGCACGGCGAGCATAGTCTTTTGTCCACATGAGGTTGCCGTCGTGGTCTTCCGGATAAAGACCTACATAATAGTCTGCCTTCGATGGGTCGAGATCCTGTGGAGAATAGCTTCCGTCGATACTGTTGGCGGCACGCTCACGCACTTGGTTGATGAGCTTGCGAGCCTCTACGAGGTTAGCATCTGTGGCGGCATTGGTGCCTGCTGCTGTCTCGATGAGAGCCTCAGCCTGCAACAGCAGAATGTCGGCATAACGGATGAAGATGAAGTTGAGCGAGCTGCATCCCCATGGGAAACCTGCAAGAGCATTCTCGGGAGCCTCCCAAGCCTTCTTGTTGCTGTATTCGCCATATACATCGTATGCACGACACCATCCCTGAGTATAAGTATGTCCACGCCAAGGATAGCCGATACGACCTACGGTGAAGTCGAGACGTGGGTCGATAGAACCATCGTAGTTCTCTGTTACGTTTACGTCATTGAATGATCCGTCGAGCAGTGGCAAACCAGTGCGTGTGTCGGTACGGAATGCGTTTACGAGGTTCTGTGAACCATAGAAGAAGTCGTCGCCCCGACCATACAGGTTACCGTCGCTGTATGTACAGTTGAGCAGGTTCGACCAGTTGATATGTGCATTGTCAGATGCCGTTGATGTCTGGAGAGCGAAGATAGACTCAGAACCATTGTTGTATGCAATCTTTGACATGTCGCCAAAGTTGTTGTACAGAGAGTACTGCTTACTTGATATCACTGCTCCTGCATTTGCCTTCACGCCTTCCCAGTCGGAAGTGAACGCGCACACCTTGGCGAGAATGGCCTGTGCAGTAGTCTTGGTGATACGGCCAGTGCTGGCTTTCTGAGCAGGAAGCACTGTGATGGCATCCTCAAGGTCTTGCTTGATGAACGAGAAGATTTCCTCACGGGAGAACTCATCGTTGGTCTTGGTATTGGGATCATCATTCTCTGTGATATAAGGAATACGCTTGAAGATACGGATGAGGTCGAAATAATACCATGCACGCAATGTCTTCAACTCACCGAGAATCTGTTCGGCATTGCTCACTCCACTTGCATTCTGCACTGCCCTCATCGCATTGTGAACACGTGAGATGGCATAGAAGTTGTTCTGCCATTTGTTAAGACAACTAACGTTGTCGGAGTTTATTTCGCTCACCTCAAGCAGGTGAATGTTCTCCTCCATACTAGTACCGCCACCGCCTTTATAGGCATCGTCGCTGCGCACGTCGAAAATCCAGTTGGTGGTAGGACCGGCGAAAGCCTCGTTGTTGCCGAAGAAGTGTGCCTCAAGACCTGCGTAGGCCGAAGCTACAAGGCCATCTACCGACTTGTCGTCGAGCTGCTCTTCTGTAAACTGTCCCTGGGGAACAGTGTCGAGCATGTCTGAACATGATGCTGCCGCAAAGCCCATTGCTGCAACCATCATTATATTATATAGTTTTTTCATTGTTGTCATTATTATATTATTAATGTATTAGAACTGAACATTGAGACCCATAGAGAAGGTGCGGGCACGTGGATATGGACCGTTGTCGATGCGTGCGCCATAACCGCCAAGTGGCACTTCGGGGTCAAGACCAGAGTAGTCGGTAATGGTGAACACGTTCTCCACCTGACCGTAGATGCTGAGGGCTGAGAGACCGATGGTCTTCATCCACTTCTGGTCGAAGTTGTAGGCAAGCTTGATATACTTGCACTTCAGGTAAGAACCATCCTCAACAAAATAGGTTGACATACGTATCTCGTTGTTGTCGTCGATAGTGGTGAGTGCAGGAATGCTTGCACCCTTGTTCTCTGGAGTCCAGGCACTGAGCACACCCTCGCCACGGTTGGTATATGTGTTGTCGTAGGTCATGAACTCCAACTGCTTGCGTGTTCCGTTGTAGATGTCGAAACCAAACTCTCCGGAGAAGAATGTAGAGAACGACCAGTTCTTGTAGCTTGCACTGAGGGTAAGACCCATGGCGAAGTCGGGATTAGGATTGCCGATGATGCAGCGGTCGTTCTCGTTCACCTCACCATTACCGTCGATATCACGGAAAATCAGACGGCCGACGCCCTTACCCGGCTGGATGGCATGGTTGAAAACCTGGTCATCATTCTGGAAGATACCGTCGCATACATACCCGTAGTAAACACCCATTGGCTGTCCCTCGATAAGACGGAAGTCGCCACCGATGACACTAACCTCGTCGTTGAGCTTCACGAGTTCGTTGCGATACATGGAGAAGTTGAAGTTGCCGTCCCATGAGAAATCTCCGTACTTTGGAGAGTGATAACCGATATTGAGTTCGAGACCATGGTTCTTCATCTCACCGGTATTCATGTATTTTGCTGCATTCTCACCCGCTACAGAGAGTACGGGAGGAATGGTAATCATATCCTTGGTGTTCTTCCAGTAGTAATCGAACGACAGACTAACATGATTGTCGAAAAGAAAGGCATCGATACCGAAGTTTGTCTGGGTGGTAGTCTCCCATTTCAAGTCGGGGTTACCGGTTGTCAGCACCTTGATACCGCTCACTGTTCCTGTTCCTGTACCATTGAGGTCGTAAGCACCGTTACCTACGTCGTATGTATAGGTAGAGAATGCTGCATAGTTGTTGGCGATGGCAGAGTTACCGTTCTGTCCCCAAGCCAAGCGCAGTTTCACATTGTCAATGATGTTGTTCTTCTTCCAGAACTTCTCCTCGCTCACGCGCCATGCGCCTGAGAATGCAGGGAAGATACCAGAATTGTTGTCCTTGGAAAGACGTGAGGTTTGGTCGCGACGGAGTGTTGCCGAGAAGAGATAACGGTCGGCGAAGTTGTAGTCAATCTTACCGAAGAGAGAGAAGAGAGCCCACTCCTGCTTACCGCCACCGTTGGTCTGTGTGCCCGAACCGGAACCGATTTGCATATAGTCGGAATCCTCGAAGGCATAGTCCTTGCGCATGGCCGAAATGTCCTCGAAGTTGTATTTCGTAGCCTCAGTACCGGCAAGAACTGTGAAGTGGTGATCTTTGCCAAGGTCGAAGAGGTAGTTGGCGGTGTTTGTCCATGTATAGGTGTCACCCTCACCGTATGCTCTCGATACAGAGCGGTTGAGTGACTCGTCGGTAGGACGTACGTTTCTTCCGAGAGTCTTGTTCAGATACTGTACATGCTCAATACCCACATTGCTCTTCAAGGTAAGACCCTTGATAGGCATAATCTCGATATAGGCATTACCAAAGATACGCCAAGAGGCATTGGTGTTGTCGCGCATGTTGTAGAGAGTCTGCACGGGGTTGTCAATATCAGAACCGAGAAGTGCTGAAGGATCGGCAAAAACACCGTCTGCAGAATAGACTGGGATGGCTGGATGCTGACGCATGGCAGAATAGGGAATACCACGGTCACCATTAGTGTCGGCACCACGGTTGTTCCAACGTGCTACCATAAGATTCTCACCCACGCGTACATATTTACTGAAGTTGTATGTAGAGTTTACACGTCCTGTAAATCTCTTGTAGAATGTGTTATCCATCAAACCGTTCTGGTTGATGTAGTTGGCAGAGAAGAGATAGCTTCCCTTCTCAGACGCATTGGAGATGCTTGCCGAGAGGTTCTGTGTCCATGCTGCACTATAAACCTCATCCTGCCAGTTGGTATTGGCTGTGTTTACACCATTAATAGATGAAACGAGCTGAGGTATTGCTCCTGTTCCATAGAGAGAAGCGGCTGCTGTAGGAGCGATACCATCGTTGGCACATGCCTGCCAGTAGGCCTGTCCCCACTGCTCGGCAGAAAGGGTCTTGAAGGTCTTTGCCACTGTCTGCAATGCTGCATTATAGCTGAGGTTGATCGACATCTTGCCTTCCTTGCCCCTCTTGGTTGTGATAACAATCACACCATTGGCGGCACGGCTACCATAGATAGAAGCCGAAGAGGCATCTTTGAGCACCTGGATAGACTCGATGTCGGCAGGGTTGAGTGAGTTGAGGTTTTCGGTTGTTGCCACACCGTCGATAACATAAAGGGGGTTGCAGGCATTCACCGTACTCATACCACGCACACGGATAGAAGAGCCGCCTCCACCGGGAGCAGCATCTGTCACAATGTCAACACCAGGGAGTTTGCCCTGCATGGAGTTGAGCATGTTGGGGTCGCTCTCACTCTTCGGACCCTTCATATCCATTACAGCAACGGCACCAGTCAGGTCGGCCTTGCGCTGAACTTGATAGCCCGTCACAACCACTTCCTGGAGGTTCTTCACGTCCTCCTTGATCACAATCTTCATGCCCGGGG
>CALZMK010000033.1 GCA_945788545.1 uncultured Prevotella sp. | reverse complement strand
ATGGTCATATACTCCTGGGCATTGAGCATGTTGAACTTGCGTCCCACGGTCTGCCATCCTACATATCCGTCGTATGTAATCTTGCTTGTGCCCTCCTTACCGCTTTTGGTCGTTACGAGAACGACACCATTGGCTGCCTGCGCACCATAGATAGCTGCCGATGCGGCATCCTTCAGCACGTCGATACGCTCGATGTCGGCAGGGTTAAGGGTTGTGATGTCACCACCTATACCATCTATAAGGTAGAGAGGCTGTGAGTTGCCCACCGTACCGAGACCACGGATGGTGACACTCATCGAGGCACCGGGCTGACCTGATGTGGAAACGATGTTCACACCGGGAGTCTGTCCCTGCATGGCTGCCAAGGGGTTGGTGGTGTTCAGCTTCTGGATGTCGTCACCCTTCAACTGTGTAGTGGCACCGGTGACGAGCTTTTTCTTCATCGTACCGTAACCGATTACTACCACCTCCTCCAATGACTTCGAGTCTTCCTGCAACTGCACATTGATAGTGTTGGCTGCACCCACCTTCACCGACTTCGACACGAAACCGATGTAGGAGAAGACGATTGTCTGTCCGGGATTGGCATTGATTGAATACTTACCGTCGAAGTCGGTAATGGTTCCTGATGCAGAACCCTCCACCTTGACGGTCACACCGATCAGCGGTTCATTGTCTGTGGCAGATGTCACGACACCCGTGACTGTCTTTGCCGACAATGCTGCTGAACCAAAGAATGACATGAGCGGCAAAGACAGAAGTATTGCCGTCAACATCATTTTACAAAACCAGATATTCTGGTTGTAACCGAGAGTTTGTTTACTCATTGCAACAATGGTTTTAGTTATACAATTTTGTTCTTTTTGGTTTGAATTCCGAGTGCAAAGATACAAAATAATACTAAAACCTAACTGCTAAAATGTTATTAAATGGTGATAATATGTAAAATCAGTGCTAAAATAGTACCAATTTATCAAAATAGATACATATTTACCAAAGTGTAAAAAATACACGTATTGTCACTTTTTCGCTGATGTCTGACGTATCACCAGTTTCTGGGGAACAATCTCCTTATATATCTTTTTGTCGCCATTGATAGATTTGAGCAGCAACTGGCATGCCTTTGCACCCATCTTGTGCGACTGGTCCTCGATAGCCGACATCTTGGGTGTGACGTATGCCGCATGAAGGTCGTCGGTGAATCCGATGAGGGCTACATCCTCGGGGATTCTCAGTCCCAACTCCTTGATGGCAGTGAAGGCAGCGAAGGTGATAATATCGTTGAAGGCGAGGATGGCATCGGGGTGATCCTCACGACTCAGAAGTTTCTTCGTTGCATCGAGCGCCACCTGATAGTCTATCTTTCCGCAAGCCACCATCTCGCGGTCTATCGGTATGCGATGCTCCCTGAGTGCTTCAAGATATCCATGCTTTCGCCTGCGCACCATATCGAGGTGATTAGGTCCGCCGATGAAGGCAATCCTCTTGCTACCTGTCTCGATAAGATGATTTGTTGCCATCTGAGCAGCCTCGTCTCCATTTGCAGTTACCGACGAGAATTTGTCGGTGAGACATGTTCTGCCAAAGAACACGAGTGGAATACCCATATCGGCAATTTCCTCAAAATGGGAATAGTCGGTGGTATCCTGAGCCAGACAAGCCACAATACCCTCCACATGCATACTGATGAAGTTGTCGATTGCCCGAGCCTCGATGACACAATCCTCATGACTATTGGCACTTATTATCGAATAACCAGCCTTGGCGGCCTCGTCCTCGATACCGTCGAGCACGGCGGAATAGAAGTGAGTGACCAGGTTGGGCACGACAACACCGATAATCTTCGGAGCCTCGTGTCTCAAACCGCGCGCAAAGGGATTAGGCCTGTAGTTCAGTTTCTTTGCCAACTCCTTTACTCTTGTCTGCATCTCCTGTCCTATTTCCGGACTGTTTCTCAATGCACGACTTACGGTGGCGATACTGACTCCAAGCTCCTGTGCGAGGTCTTTCAATGATGTTCTGTGCCTTTTTACTTCCATATAATTCTTGTGGTTATCAATAATAAGTTGTGCAAAGATACAAATTTATCTTGAAAACGCAATCGTTTACGTGCAAAATTTAGCATTTTTTTGACTAATAAACGAAAAAATATGCGTACCTTTGCACTCGGAAATCAGAATGAGTAATGAATAGTTGATAATAAGTTAGTTAGAAAAGTAATCGAATAAGGGCTGTCGTGAGACAACCCTTATTTTTTAATTCTTTATTTTTTTAATTTTTTAATTCTTTAATTCTTTAATTCTTTAATTCTTTAATTTCTAAATATCGCCCTGCGATATTTAGATATAGTATTCCGCCGAGTCGATAAGTCCCGCCCTTAGTGCATATTTCGTGGCCTCGTGCACGTTGTTCACCCCAAGTTTTCTGAATATGTTCTTGCGATGAGTGTTCACAGTGTGGAAACTCGAGAATCTCTTCTCGGCAATTTCCCTGGTAGTCATACCCATGGCGATGTCCTTGAGGATTTCTGTTTCGGTGGGCGTGAGTTTCACGTCTTCCGCCACTGTAGTTTCTTGTGGCGCAAGCATAATCTCCGTCATGCGCTGGCAGATATACCTGCGTCCGCGGGTGGCATACTGTATGCACTCCCTCACCTCATGAGCCGACGACTCCTTCAGCAGAATACTTATCCTGCTGCCCATGGCAATCACCCTGCGCACGAAGTCCTGCGACAGATCAACACTGAACAATATCCACTGCACACGGGTGAAGCGGTCGTAGAGTATCTGTAGATCCTCCACGTCATTCATGTCGAACATAGTATAGTCGAGCACTACAACCGCCTCGGGTTGCTGTTTCAACAGTTCCACGAGTTCCGTCTTGTCCTCGGTGCGGACAAATTCCATTCCGTGGATTGTCTGTTCTGCCAGGAACTGTATTCCCGCCCTGGTGATGTCTTGATTGTCTGCTAATAAAATCGTCATTCTCTCAAAATTTGAATTGCGCCCTTATCCTCACACCCTGTTTGTGTACTGAGGGCATTGCGTTTGTATAGTTGAGTCGTCTCACGTATTCCACGTGCAAAAACGACAATATGTTATGTATTCCCACTGCTGCCTCTACGTATGGTTTGTCGTGTCCCCACCATGTCCTGAGACTCAGATACTCTCTCAGTTTCAGTCGGTTCACCCATGGTATGCGGTTCAGCAATCTTCCGTTGATGTCCCAGTCGAATATCGCACTGGCATATCTGTCGCTCATCATCTCCATGTTGTCGATGAGGGCAAAGGTGAGTGGTTGTGCAAAATAAGATATATTGGCAGCTGGCATAAACTGCAGAGGCCATGGTTTTCCGTCCCATTCCACTCCTGCCCTGATGTCGGTGTCGAGTGTGCCCCATGTCTTCAGCGGTGTCTTCTGTCTCCACCTCATCTCGGTGGTGTTGTATCTCCACTCGCCTCCCAACATTCCGTCGATACCCACGGCATGGCTCACCATCCATCCTTTATATTCGAGTGCGAAACGCAGTTCCGCAGTCTTTATCTTGTCAAATTCGAGCGACCCTCGTCCCTCGTATGTCTCGCGCTTCACTGCCGCCTGCAGTTTGAGTCCCGAGGGCATGGCATATTCGTATGCCAACTGCTGTCTGCTATATGCCATCATCTTCGAGTCATCGCCCCATTTCCACGCCGCAAAGAGATTATCCTTGTCGGTAGGCATCAGCGGGTCGGAGGGATAGCGTATGTCCTTTGCCGCCGAGAGCGAGAATCCATGACTTCTCACAGTGGCACTCCAATAGTCGGCCTTGCTGCGGAATCCATGCGCATAATAGCCTTCAAGCTGTATATGTCGGCTTAGGGCCTTGGTGGTGCGGCCGCCTAATCTTAATCTTAATCCATCTACGGAATTTCCGGATATTCCGGAAGTGATAGGCCCTATATCAAACTTGCTCGGCTTGCCTGTTTCGATGTAGTTATCCACAAGCAGTTTCGCAGCAGTGCCTATTGTGCGCAATGCAGGTGACGACTGCCACAGATTATCCACGAATATCCCCATGCGTTGCTCACTGAATGTGAGTCGCGCCCTTCGGTATTCATTCCAGAATGCGGCGTTGCGCTCTTTTGCCCTTCGCTCCTCGTTCTGCTTCAATCTGTTGCTGAAATATGCCGAGGGTATATGTTCGAATGAGTAACCCGAATGTCGCGTTGTGCGCAATATGACAGTCTTGGCAAACATGTCGGCGAGACTCATCTCAATCATCATGTCGTCGGAAGCAAGCACCATCTCACCCGACGGCAATGCCTCAAACTCCTGCCATACCTTGATATTGTCGATATGATTCACTATGCTCTGCTTGGGCATGGTGAGCACCGCACGCCTCAACTGGTATGTCGTGTCGTCCATCACATATAGTTCGCCACTGAATCCCATATCCCTCTGATTGTCGGGACCGAAGGCGAGGTGTATGCATCTGTCCTGCCCCACCCTCACCGTATCCACGATGTGAAAGCGATAGAAGGCGATGGATCCCGAGGCTATCGGCGAGAGGAAATTCTGCTTCAGCAGACTTATATTGTCATCAAACAGGTTGATATCCGTGAAAAATTCTCTTAACATTCTCACCATCTGGTCGCCCGTTTGGAAGAGTTGGTCGATACCCTCCGACCTCTCACCTATTGTCACCACTTGATGGCGATTGGGCTTCTCATTGTAAAGACTTCGTGTCACAGTCTCCGACACCGTCACTGGCATAATCAGTTTATTGTTCTGCTCACATGGCTCGATATGATTGATGACACCAGGTATCTTCGACAGTGCGCCCTCAGTCAACTGTTGGGGAGTGACATCATTGAGGGCGAGCGTCAGTTTCTGATATGTATCGTATTTGCAGTAGGCTTTCTTAGTAGGGTCGGTCATTCGCTTATGCCCTATCACCTTTTTCATCAGCTCCACTGCGGGATTGTTCTTGCGGCTATATGCCTCGCGCTTCTTGTCAATGGTAATACCTTCCAGTTGGTGTACGCGGTCATACCACTGCACACTGTCCTGTCTCTCCTGCGCCACACCCACCATGGGCAAAAGCGCAAGCATCACGGTTATCAACAATACACTATGTCGCAAAAACTTTAATTCTTTAATCCTTTAACTTTTTAATTTCTCACAGAGATCTCCGCACGTTCTTTCGTGAGATTTGTGCATATACACATACATCGCCATATACACCGTGATTTCCATTAAGGGATATATATAAGGTACGCCCGCGAGACAAGTGATGTAAATGATGATAGCTCGGGAATTGAATGTCAGCAGATTAGTGAACTTCATCAGAGGCAGCGAACCCTTGCGGAATTCGTCCCTCAGGCTCTGCGGCATCTGCTCGGCATCGGGATATTTCCTCTTAACCTCACGGAAGAAAGCCTGGAATTTCGGTGTGCGTTTCTCCTGACTGCGGCAATATGCGGCATAGTTCTTATAGAAGATTTTGCCGATGAAATTACCCGTCCATGTCAGTTCCTCATATTTCTTCATCTGTGTGGCAGAGTCGTCGAGTTCCGAGCCTTTCTTGCCCAAGAGGAAGTAGAGGTGAATCTGGCGATAGTAGTCGGCAAGCGACGATTGGGGAGAGTGGCACATAAATCCTGCATATATACAGATTGCCAATAGATAGAAACTCCATGTCACATCGCCAAGAAATGGAATAGGCTGATTCCACATTCTCACCACGATAGCCAAATATACGGCAAAGAACCACACGTCGCCCGAGAATCCGTCGAGCACACGTCCTACGAGTGTCTTCTTACCAGTGAGTCGGGCCAACTGTCCGTCGGTGGAGTCGCAGAAATTGGCAAACATCAGCAACAACACTCCCCATATATTAGATTCAATGTCTGAGTAGTGGAACATCCATCCGGCTCCCACTCCGAGGAATATCGACAATATGGTGATGGCGTTGGGATGCACGCCTAATTTCTCCCACATCAATGCGAAGGCCAATCCTATTGGCCTTGTGAAATGCACGTCAAGCCATTCCTCAGTGTCTTCCGACTTGAACGATGCCTTTAATAGCTCCGAAAAACTTCTTTTCATATCTTGTCTATTTTTATCCACAGATGTTTTTTTCCACAGATTTTATTTTGGCACGGAAATCCACAGCTTTTTCAAAGACACGGCTTTTTCTTTAATCCTTTAATATTTTAATTTTTTAATTTAAAATTTGGCTTGCTTGCGCAAGTTCACAGCTTAATTAGTCCTCTGCGCTGACGAGCCGTGTCTATACTTCATAGTATAGCCATTTGCAAACAAAGCCATAAATCGCGCAGCCCAGCCGTGTCTTTTTTATAAAAAGCCGTGTTCATCCGTGCCTAAATTGACTTTCTTCATTCTTCATTTAAGAACTCCTCAGCCTTGGCAATATCACTCTTGTGATCGATGTCGAGTACCTTCGAGAACTTATACGCCTTGAGATTCTGTCCGTCCTTAATCAGCGCCCTCTGGAAGTTGCGCATTCGGCTCTCGCCTCGCTCCATACATCCGTTGAGCGTCTCTATCGCCTTGGGAGTCAATCCGTAGATGCCACCCGAGATAAATCGGCACGAGTCCGACTTGTCGAGGAATCCCTTTACGGTCATCTCCTCATCCACATCCACATACAACGGTTTCTCGTCGTCGATATAGTCGGTCACTCCCATCAGTCCGTCGGCCTCTCCCTCTTTGGTCAACCTCTGCAACTCCTCCACGTAGGCCTTAAACTCCTCCTCGCGGAAGATGGTATCAACAGTGGTGAGACAGAATGTGCCGTCGGAGAGATACTTACTGATTTCGTGGAAACTGTGCATCGAACTCGGTGTACTCTTCACCACAAACCTCAGTGGGATGGGTCTTCCCTTAAGTCCGTCACGCTGAATATCAATAAGGTGCCGAGGAACCAATGTGGTCATGTCATTGCATATCACCACAATTTCCTCGGCACCATTATCCATGAATATTCCGATAAGTCTGTCGATTAGAGCCTTGCCGCCCACCTCCACGAGTGGTTTCGGCAACTCTATTCCTTCGGCTGCCAGTCGGCTGCCTTCTCCTGCTGCTATAATAGCGTATTTCATATTTTATCAATTTTGGGTGCAAAATTAATAAAAAATAATGAAAACAGGAAAGATGTTTGTCTTTTTTTGCTATTTAGAGGCTTATTTATTTACTCAGCTCAATATTATAGTCACCCGAACCAGCCTTCGACTTGTCGAGACGGCCAGTGATATTGCCCTTCAGAGTGACATCGCCCGAACCGGCAATACTGCTCTCCACGTCGCGGCATTTGTCAAGCCCCACCTTGATGTCGCCCGAACCAATCAGCTGTATCTTGGTGCGCTCCACGTTCTTCTGCTTTACATCGATGTCGCCCGAACCAATCAACTTCAAACTCGATGTGATAGCATCCACATTCTTGAAATCCACGTCGCCCGAACCGTTGAGCTCCACCATCAGGTCGTCGCAGATAACATTTCCCTCGAAGTCAACATCACCCGAACCGTTAACCTGGATGTCCAGACGGTCGGTGTCAATCGGTCCCTTGCAGATGAAATCACCTGAACCGGCAAGTTCCACTCCCACGAGGTCAGGAGATGTGACATAAATCACAAGGTTCTTCCTGTCACTTCTGTTCTTGAAGATGTTAAACGAGATATTGCTCTTAAGACCGACCACCAACTTGTTTCCCTCAACCACTGTCTTGATTTTGTCGACATACTCCTTTGTTCCCTGCACAATCACCTCGTGCTTGTTGCCCTGCACGAATTTCACTGTCGGCGAGCCTTCAATCCTTACAGATATAAACTTGCCCACCTTGAGGTACTGCTTCACTATCTTTCCTTCCGTGACAACATATCTGTCGTTGTCCGTGGATATTGACGTTTTCAAACTGCCTGCCTCCGAACAAGAGGCTAATGTCATTGCAGTTCCGGCCGACATAGCCGCTACCATTGCCATTGTCATAAATGTAATCTTTTTCATATTCTTATTTAATTTTATTTGTATAAACTTGTCAACTCGTCAACATGTCAACTCGTCAACTAAATCTTCATTTCACACGTTTGACGCTACAACAAAGCTAAAAGTTGCAGCATTTAATGTTAAATAAAGCAAAAGATAAAGCTCCAATTGACAAAATATAAATTAAATGTATTAACTTTGCGCTAAAATTTAGACAAAACCTGTATGGCATACAAAATGATTGTGCTCGACCTCGACGGTACGCTGACCAACGAGAAAAAGGAAATAACACCTAAAACCTACGATGCTTTGATGAAGGCTCAGGATTTGGGGGTAAGGATTGTGTTGGCATCCGGACGTCCCACTTTCGGCATTATGCCCCTTGCACTACAGCTCAATCTCGCCGACCACGACGGATTTATCCTTGCATATAATGGTGGAAAGATTATCAGTTGCCGCACTGGCGAGACAATATATAATAAGGAATTAGAACCACATCTCGTGCCCATCCTCTATCAGGAAGCCATGGACGCAGGCATGGAGATACTCACCTATCAGGGCGAAGGCATTGCCGCCACCCGCAAGAACGACAAATATGTGCTCCACGAGGCATTCATCAACAAGATGCCCGTAGTGCAATATGACGACTTCCCGCGCCAGGTGGAGTTCCCCATCAACAAATGCCTCATCGTGGGCGACCCCAAACCGCTCCACCAGCTCGAGCTGAAGCTTGCCACAAGGATGCAGGGACGGATATTGGTATATCGCTCTTCCGGCTTCTTCCTCGAGTGCGTGCCCATGGGCATCGAGAAGTCGCAGTCGCTCGCACGCCTCATCTCCACTCTCGGTATCACCCGCGAGGAGATGATAGCCATCGGCGACGGATACAACGACAAGGGCATGATAGAATATGCCGGACTCGGGGTGGCTATGGCCAATGCCTCGACCGAAGTGCAGGATGCCGCCGACTATATCACCTATTCCAACGAGGAAGACGGGGTGGCACACGTAGTAGAGAAATTTATCCTAAAGACATAAATTACAAACAATTTTAATAACAAAAAAAATTTTATGCAAAGTACTAACATTCCTCAAGTGAAACTCGGCATTATCGCTGTTAGCCGAGACTGTTTTCCAATCGCGCTTTCAACTCAGCGCCGTGAGAACATCGTGAAAGCCTATAAGGGCGACCTGTTCAACTGTCAGACAACAGTTGAGAACGAGAAAGATATGCTCAAGGCAGTGGCAGAAGTGAAGGAAGCCGGATGCAACGCACTCGTTGTATTCCTCGGCAACTTCGGTCCTGAGACTCCCGAGACTCTTATTGCAAAGAACTTCGACGGTCCCTGCATGTTTGTTGCAGCCGCTGAGGGCGACGGCGACATGATCAACGGTCGTGGCGACGCTTACTGCGGTATGCTCAACTGCTCATACAACCTCGGCATGCGCCACCTCAAGGGCTATATCCCCGAATATCCTGTAGGCACAGCAGAGGAAGTGGCTCAGATGATGGCTGAGTTCGTTCCCGTAGCTCGCGTCATCCTCG
>CALZMK010000032.1 GCA_945788545.1 uncultured Prevotella sp. | reverse complement strand
GAAGCCTATGACCGTATTTTCGACCGCTTTGTCAAACTGGATGATTTTGTTCAGGGAGCGGGACTCGGCCTCTCGGTATGCCGTTCATATGCATTTAGTCTTGGAGGTTCCGTTGGTGTGAGATCCAGGTTGGGTGAAGGTTCCACTTTCTGGGTGGATATTCCAACTATTTTGTAATTGTAACAGAATTGCAACATCCGTTTTACGCGGTTGTAACATACATTGCCTAATTTTGCAGCGGAAAACAAAAAATGCAAAATTAGGTTATATGGAAACGTTTTATTTACTGATTGTGGTCTTCCTGCTCGTATTGGCAGTGTTCGACCTTTTTGTGGGAGTGAGCAACGATGCCGTCAACTTCCTCAATTCTGCCATCGGAGCCAAGGTGGCGAAGTTTAAGACAGTTATGTTCGTAGCCTCCTTCGGAGTGGTCATCGGTGCCATGATGAGTGCAGGAATGATGGATGTGGCCCGTCACGGCATCATGCAGCCTGAGAATTATTCATTTCATGAGGTAATGACGATATTCCTCGCCGTGATGGTTACCGACGTGATTGTACTCGACATGTTCAACACGCTCGGATTGCCCACGTCAACAACGGTATCGCTCGTCTTCGAACTATTGGGAGGTACGTTTATACTCGCCTTGTTGAAGATGAATGCCGACGGAAGTCTTACCTTCGACCAACTTCTCAATTCCGACAAGGCGCTTAGTGTCATCATCGCCATCTTCGTAAGTGTGGCCATCGCATTTTTCTTTGGTGTGATAGTGCAGTGGATAGCACGAGTGGTGTTCACATTCAGCTACAATCGCCATCTCAAATACACAATTGCAGTGTTTGGAGGTATAGCGTTCACTATCATGGCCTACTTTATATTTATAAAAGGTCTGTCGAAGTCGCCATTTATCGAGGATACCACGAAAGATTGGATAAAGGCTAATACCCCAATGCTGATGGGAGTGACATTTGTCCTTTCCACCATATTGATGGAGATTATCCATTTGTTGAAGGTGAATGTGTTTAAGTTGATAGTGATGATGGGTACATTTGCCCTTGCCATGGCATTTGCCGGTAATGACCTCGTCAACTTTATCGGTGTGCCGATGGCTGGACTCGACTCCTACATCGACTTCACCACCAACGGCAGTGGCAATGACGATGCTTTCATGATGACATCCCTCATGAGCTCGGCCAAGACTCCTATCCTCTATCTTATGATTGCCGGAGGCATTATGATATTTGCCATGGTCACATCTAAGAAGGCGCAGAACGTAGTGAAGACCAGTGTGGATCTGTCCCGCCAAGATGAGGGCGATGAGATGTTCGGAAGTTCACGAGCCGCCCGCAGTATTGTGAGAGGATCGCAGGATGCCGGTGAATTTGTCACCAAGGTTGTTCCTGCTGGATGCTTCAAGTGGCTCGACACCCGATTCCGCAAGGAGGATGCCATACTTGCCGATGGTGCCGCCTTCGACGTCGTGCGTGCAGCTGTCAATCTCGTCTTGGCTTCGGTGCTCATCGTTATAGGTACAACGTATAAATTGCCGCTTTCCACCACCTACGTCACCTTTATGGTGGCAATGGGTACGTCGCTTGCCGACCGTGCCTGGAGTCGTGAGAGTGCAGTGTTCCGTGTCACTGGTGTCCTCTCGGTCATTGGTGGTTGGTTTATCACTGCCGGTGTTGCCTTTGGCATCTGTGCCATAGTTTGCCTCGTAATGTATATGGGTGGTTTTGTGGCAATGTTCGCCTTCATGGCACTTGTGGCGTTCTTGCTCATACGTAGTAATATAATGTATAAGAACAAGAAGGCTGGCGAGAAGGAAGACGACATCTTTCAGTTGATGATGCGAACCAAGGATCCTGAAATAGTACTCGACCTCTTGGTGAAGCACGTAAGGCGCACCCAGACCTTTGTCTGCAACTTCGCCCTGTGCAAGTATAACAAGATACTTGACTCGCTTATCTCCGAGGACCACCGCGCAATGTCGAAATTGCTCAAAGAACTAAAGGGCGAGCAGGTGGAACTGAAAAAATACCGCCGCAAGGAACTGTTGGCACTGCGTCGCATACCGCAGAATATCGCCTTGGAGCGTAACACGTGGTATCATCTTGGTATCAATAGCGACCAGCAGTACATCTACTGTCTCCGCCGTATGCTGGATCCTATCAAGGAACATGTGGATAACAACTTCAACCCCATGCCAGAGAAACTTGTAAGGGAGTTTGCCCCTGTGCATGAGAAGATTGCCGAACTCATGAAACGTACTTCGGCAATGCTTTCCACCGGACGATTCGACGAATATGATGCAGTGTTGGCACAGGCAGAGGAACTCAAAGACCAACTCTCGTCAGTGCGCAAGCATCATTACGACCGAATGCAGAAGGGATCTGACGCAAGCACCCTTAAGATAGACCTTGTGTATATCAACATCCTCCAGGAAAGTCAGGAGATGTTGAGCGTAATGCGCCATCAGCTGAGGGCAGCCAACAGATTCTACGGGAATAATTGATTGTTTCCAAGTTAATAATAAACAAGTTGACGGGTGTTCAGCTCGTCAACTTGTTTGTTTTATGTCCTATTTTTCCTTTAAAATGGTCATAAAGTAGTCATAAAATCTATTATTATAATAAGGAGAAATAAAATAGGTTAAAATATTTCTTTTTTTCAAAAATATTATATACCTTTGCGCCCAACTACATAAAAAAACAGTGCACTGATACTATGATAGTGGCTATAAAAAGAGCAAAGAGGTTCTCGCCAAACTCCGAGGACAAGGATGCTCGTATATTAGAATATTTATGCGACTTGCTACGACAAAGCGGGTTTGACATCAGAATCATGGATGAGGATGACTTCCGTCTTCAGACAGATGCTGATGCTTATATTTCTATGGCTCGTTCCGAAAAGGCCTTAGTTGAATTGTCATTATCTGAAGTGCCAGTTATAAATACTGTCAAGTCTGTATTTGAATATTGTCAGAACCGTGGGGTTCAAACCGTACATCTTGCTGCCTGTGGTTTCAATGTTCCCGAGCCAAAGGGTAATGACGGCTATTGGGTGAAGAAAGACTATGGCTATTCTGAGTGTGAGGACGATGTGGTGTTTGCACCCGATGAGGAGGCCTGCAATGCAGCTAAGGCGGCAATGAATGAGCGTGGGGTAAAGCCTTATGTTTGTGCTCATGTCAAGGGCGACCTTGTTAAATTCTATGGAGTCAGCGACACCCCATTCTTCCGTTTCTACTATCCTGATGACGATGGCGAGATGAAGTTCTCGAACAACGGGCATAATGGAGTGCCAAAGCATACACCCTTCGATGAGTACGATTTCATGTATGAGGCAAATGCAGTGGCAAATGCCCTTGGGTTAGATTTCTATGGTGGCGACTGTATCATTCGCGACAACGGTGAGAGGGTGTATATAGATATCAACGATTGGCCAAGCTACTCGCGTTGTTATAAGGAGGCCGCTGAATATATGGCTATTAAGGTGATTAATGCCGTGCACCATGGCGACATCGAAATATTGCGCGAGCGAATAGAAAACGGTTATTACGAGGGTATCATCTTTGACTATGGCGGTACGCTTGACTCCGACGGAATGCATTGGGGTAAGCGCATTTGGCATGCTTATCAAAAGTGTGGAGTGCCAGTGGATGAAGCTCTTTTTCGTGAGGCATATGTTCATGCTGAGCGAACACTTGCAAAGACCCCGATCATTCGGTCTGACGACGATTTCACTGCCACACTATGCAAGAAGTTGACCATCGAACTCGAATACATCGAGGAACGTCTTGACGGTTTCGACCCCGACGAATGGATTGACGACATCCTCGACTCTTTGATTGAGGCTACCGAGGAATCCACAAATCTCTCCAACGAGGTGATGGGAGAGGTATTTGGCAAATATGTCAAGGCAGGCAAAACCATTCTTGTCAGCAATTTCTATGGCAATGTGAATGCCGTACTCCGTCAGTTCGGTCTTGACGGCTGTTTCAGTGAGGTGATAGAGTCGGCGGTAGTGGGAGTACGCAAGCCTGACCCCGAGATATGGCGCATGGGCGTGAAGGCATTGAGAGTGAGCGATCCATCCAAGGTGCTTGTCATAGGTGACAGTTACGACAAAGATATCATTCCTGCCCATGAGATTGGTTGCGATACCCTTTGGTTTATGGGTGAGGGATGGACACCAGTCATTCCAGATGGCATCAAAGCCAATTGGGTAATGACTTCGTGGTTTGACATATATAAACCATAAAAAGAAATATTGTTATAAACATTTAATAAATTAAATTGTAATGAAGCAAACTAATGTTAAGCCGGCTGACGGCAAATTAGGTATCATGGTTGTAGGTTGCGGAGCCGTGGCCACAACATTCATGACGGGTGTTCTTATGACACGTCGCGGACTTGCAAAGCCCGTAGGATCCATGACTCAGTATGACAAGATCCGCATTGGTCGTGGTGATGACAAGAAATATCTGCCATACGCAGACATCGTTCCAATGGCAAAACTCGATGACATCGTATTCGGATGCTGGGATGTTTATCCTCAAAATGCCTATCAGGCAGCAATGTATGCAGAGGTGCTTAAGGAGAAGGATATCAACCCCGTGAAGGACGAGCTCGAGGCTATCAAACCAATGAAGGCTGCTTTCGACAAGAACTACGCAAAGCGTCTTGATGGCGACAACGTGAAGGATTGCAAGACTCGTTGGGAGATGGTTGAGGCCCTCAAGCAGGACATCCGCGACTTCAAGGAGAAGAACGGTTGCTCGCGCATCGTTGTTCTCTGGGCAGCATCTACTGAGATTTATGTTCCTGTATGTGAGAAAATCCACTATCATCTTGCCGACCTTGAGGCTGCCATGAAGGCTGACGACCGCGAGCATGTGGCTCCTTCCATGTGCTATGCTTATGCAGCTCTCACCGAGGGCGCTCCCTTCATCATGGGTGCCCCTAACACGACAGTGGATATTCCTGCTATGTGGGAACTTGCTGAGCAGACCAAGATGCCTATCGCCGGTAAGGACTTCAAGACTGGTCAGACTCTCGTGAAGAGCGGTTTCGCTCCTATCATCGGCACACGTTGCCTTGGTCTCAACGGATGGTTCTCTACCAATATCCTTGGTAACCGCGACGGACTCGTGCTTGATGAGCCAGCCAACTTCCACACTAAGGAGGTGAGCAAGCTCTCTACACTCGAGACTATCCTCAAGCCCGACGTACAGCCCGACCTTTATGGTCATGGCAATGACGAGGATACACAATATTATCACAAGGTGCGCATCAACTACTATCCTCCACGCAACGACAACAAGGAGGGATGGGACAATATCGACATCTTCGGTTGGATGGGCTATCCTATGCAGATCAAGATCAACTTCCTCTGCCGCGACTCTATCCTTGCCGCACCTCTGTGTCTCGACCTCTGCTTGCTGAGCGACCTCGCTGCACGTGCCGGCCGTTATGGCATACAGCGTTTCCTCAGCTTCTTCCTCAAGGCTCCTATGCACGACTATACACAGGGCGAGGAAGCTGTCAACCACCTCTATCAGCAATATACAATGCTGAAGAACGCCATCCGCGAGATGGGCGGCTATGAGGCTGACGAGGAAATTGACTAATATACATAATTAGGAATTAGGGATTAGGAATTAGGAATTGCTGCACATGATGTTTTGCGGAAGCATTTTCATTCCTAATTCCTCATTCCTAATTCCTAATTTAATTAAGATGAAGTTTTTCAGAATAACATTACTCTTGCTCCTCCTTACAATGGTTCTGCCGATGAAGGCACAACTGAGGGGGTATATCATCGATGAGGCCACCGGTGATTCCATACCGTATGCCTCTGCCATTTATCGTGGACACAATGTGGCTGTAGCCTCGAACATCAACGGACAGTTCACTATCGCCCGTCATGAGGGATGGGTGCTCACGTTCAGTGCCGTGGGATATGTGTCAAAGTCAATCACTATTTCGGCTTCCACCAAGCAGAATTTCAATGTCAAGCTAAAGCCAGATACCAAGGCATTAAAGGAAGTCGTAGTAAAAACGAAAAGGAGACGATATAGCAGGAAGAATAACCCTGCAGTCGAACTGATGAAGAAGGTGGTCGAGGCGAAAAAACGCACCGACCTCGACAACCGGGATTATTATCAGTATAACAAATACCAGAAAATCACACTTGCACTCAACAATTTCACTCCCGAAACACTTGAGGATCCCAAGATGAAAAAGAAACCTTGGCTCAAGGACCAGGTGGAGAAATGTGAATATAACGGCAAACTCATACTACCGGTGTCGGTGGATGAGACTGTTACTCAGAAGATTTATCGCAAGCATCCACATTCGGAGAAGAATATCGTGAAGGGACAGAATTCCACCGGTGTCAACGATTTGTTCCAGACGGGAGACATTCTTAATACAGTGCTCAAGGACGTGTTTACCGATGTCAACATCTATGACGACCAGATACGTCTTCTTCAATATCCATTTACTTCGCCAATAGGTAAGGATGCAGTGGCGTTCTATCGCTATTATATCATGGACACACTCTATGTGGAGCGCGACAAGTGCATCCACCTTCACTTCCTGCCCAATAACCAGCAGGACTTCGGATTTCGTGGCGATATATTCATCCTTGCCGACTCGTCGTATCAGGTGAAGCGATGCGAACTCACCATCCCAAAGAAGAGTGATGTCAACTTCGTGGAGAACATGAAGATAGTGCAGGAGTTCACCCAGTTACCCGACAGTACTTGGGTTCTTTCCGTGGATGACATGCTCGCCGAGATAAAGCTCGCCTCGTTTATCAAGGAGGCAGCCGTGATACGCACTACACGTATCACCGACTATGCCTTCGACCCTCTGCCCAAGCAATTGTTCAAGGGTAAGGCCAAGGACGTGAAGGAGGCCGATGCTATGATGCGCGACGAAGCATTCTGGAATCAGTATCGCCAGGTGTCGCTCACCAAGAGCGAGAGCAAGATGGATGCCTTTGTCAACAATCTATCCCAGGTCAAGGGATTCAAGTATATCATCTTTGGACTCAAAGCCCTCATCGAGAACTTTGTCGAGACAGGCAATCCCAGCAAGGTCGATATCGGTCCTATCAACACTATGCTTACGAGTAACCCTGTTGATGGTCTTCGTACGCGTATCTCCGCCCAGACCACTGCCAAACTCAATCCCCATTGGTTCGCATCGGGATATTTCGCCCGTGGATGGAAGAGCGAGAAAAACTACTACAAGGCCGACCTCATATATTCATTCAACAAGAAGGAGTATCTGCCTCGTGAATTCCCCAAGCGTACGCTCACCCTCTCATCTACCTACGACATCATGGCTCCCTCAGATAAGTTTATGAAGACCGACAAGGACAACGTCTTCACCTCGTTCAAGTGGAGCAAGGTGAACAAGATGATGTTCTATAATCGTCAGGAGATTAAGTATGAGCGCGAGGAAGACTGGGGATTCAAGACAACTCTCGGATTCAAGGCTGAGGAGAACGAGGGTGCACTCGGATTGAACTTCACTCCGCTCAGTCAATACTCGAAGATATACACAGATGGCAATGGTTTGTCGGTGTCAAACTCCAATAAGTTCCGTACCTCCGAGTTCCATGCTGAGTTCCGCTTTGCCCCTGGCGAAACATACATCAACACCAAGCAGCGCCGACTCAAAATCAATCTTGATGCTCCGGTGTTCATCCTCGGTCACACCATCGGTGTCAAGGGATTCCTTGGTGGTGACTACCGTTACAACTTCACAGAGGCGAGCATCTACAAGCGCTTCTGGATGAAGTCGTGGGGTAAGATCGACTGCTATCTCAAGGGTGGAATACAGTGGAACCAGGTGCCTTATCCTCTGCTCATCATGCCTGAGACCAACCTCAGCTATATCATCCAGGACGAGACCTTCGAACTCATCGACAACATGGAGTTCCTCAACGACCGCTTTGCCTCGCTGTATATCTCGTGGGATTTCAACGGCAAGATATTCAACCGCATTCCGCTCTTGAAGAAACTAAAGTGGCGCGAGTATATCGGATTCCGTTGCTTGTGGGGAGGGCTGTCAGACAAGAACAACCCGTTCCTCGAACAGAATTCTAAGAGTGACATCCTCATGTTGTTCCCAGAGGGTTGCCATGTTATGGACAACAAGAAACCATATTACGAGTTCTCGGTAGGTATCCATAACATCTTCAAACTCATACATGTTGAGTATGTACGCCGTCTCAACTATCACTACGAGAATACTCATAAGGATGGTGTCCGCTTTATGGTGCGCATGACATTCTAACTATCATAATAACTCATTAATTAACATGAAGAAACTAATCAAAACTGTAATCGCCCTTGTGTTGACCGCTAATGCGGCATGGGCGGCTGATAACACAAAAAAGACAATTGTGTCATCGCCTAACGGAAAATTGACGGTCACTGCCGAGTGTGGTAATGGAATGGCCTGGAGTGTGGATTACAACGGAATGACTGTAATAGAGCCATCGGCAGTGGGAATAACTATTAATGGCAAGGAGACCATTACCGGTAAGGCGACAGTCTCAAAGATGAAGACGGTGGATAAGACCGAAGCAGTGTTCTACGCAAAGAGAAACAAGATTAGAGACAATTATAATACAGTGACGCTCTCGTTTAACACCGGAGCTAAGGTGGAAGTGAGGGTATATGATGGATTTGCGGCATATAGAATACTGCCTGGAGTGAAGAAGGCCGCCATTGTGGATGGAGAGACTGTGGAATTCCGTTTCCCGTCCGATTGTGAGGCTTTTATACCTTATGTCAACGACAATCGGGGCGGTGAGCGTTGGTGCTATAGCTTTGAGTCATATTACGATGAACAATGCCTCTCGCAGATGTTCCGCGACTCTCTTGCCATAACACCGCTTGCAGTTACAGTGCCTGCTGTGGGCAAGGCTGTGGTGATGGATGCCGGTGTGGAGAATTACCCGGGAATGATGCTCGTCAAGGGTGATGGCAACTCACTCAAAGGACAGTTTGCACCTTATCCATTGAAAAGCGAGATTGGCGGATATGCCCGACTCAACCTCGTGCCTTCGAAAAGGGCTGACTACATTGCCCGAATAGGCAAGGGACAGACATTGCCATGGCGTGTGGTATTGGCTGCTAATAATGATGCAGAGATATTTAACTCCGACGTCTCACAGTTGCTTGCTCCTAAGTGCAGAATTGCCGATACATCATGGATAAAACCAGGAAAGGTGGCATGGGACTGGTGGAATAACTGTAATATCACAGGAGTGGATTTCAAGTCTGGCATGAATACGCCCACATATAAATATTATATTGACTTTGCTGCAAATAATAAACTTGAATACATCATCATCGACGAGGGATGGAGCACTGACGAGTCGCTCACCGAAGGTCTCAATCCCGATATCGACCTCGAGAAACTCATTGCCTACGGACAGCGCAGGGGAGTGGGTATCATATTGTGGTCGAGTTGGCGTAATCTCATTGGCAGTAATCCGCAGAACGACATAAGCCTCACCGATGCAGTGATGAAGCGATATGCCGACATGGGAATAAAGGGATTCAAGGTCGATTTCTTCGACCGTGACGACCAAGAGGTGATTGCCTCGGCATACAAGATAGCAGAAAGTGCGGCTCGCCATCATCTGCTGCTCGACTACCATGGACTCAAACCCGCTGGCATACAGCGTGCATACCCGAATATCCTAAACTTCGAGGGAGTCAAAGGT
>CALZMK010000031.1 GCA_945788545.1 uncultured Prevotella sp. | reverse complement strand
TCTGGGTGATCGAGGCTCCTATGTCAGTAGCCAAGGAGTTCCCCGCCGACAAGGCCGGTCTTCACGTTCTCTTCGTTCCGTCTGAGGAGCCTTATCACAAGCGCAAGGTTACATTGCTCAACGGCCCTCACACAGTGCTCTCACCAGTGGCATTCCTCAGCGGTGTGAACATCGTGCGCGACGCATGCAACCACGAGGTTATCTCGAAGTATATCCACAAGGTGCAGTTCGACGAGCTCATGCAGACTCTCGACCTGCCGATGGAAGAGTTGGAGAAGTTTGCGAGCGACGTTCTCGAGCGTTTCGACAATCCTTATGTAGATCATCAGGTGACAAGCATCATGCTCAACTCATTCCCGAAGTTCTGCGCACGCGACCTGCCAGGCGTTAAGACCTATCTCGAGCGCAAGGGTGAACTGCCCAAGGGCCTTGTATTCGGTCTTGCAGCCATCATCACCTACTACAAGGGTGGCAAGCGTGAGGACGGCGTAGAGATTGTTCCCAACGACTCACAGGAGATTATGGACCTGCTGAAGAATCTCTGGGCAACAGGCGACACACAGAAAGTGGCCGACGGAGTTCTTGGAGCCACCGACATCTGGTCAGAGGATCTCAACAAGATTGAGGGTCTCAACGCTCTCGTCAAGTCATATCTCGACCTCATCCAGAGCAAGGGTATGCTCGAGGCAGTGAAGACTATTCTTTAATTTCTTTGAGTAAGAAATTAAAAAATTAAAAAATTAAAATATTAAAGAGCCACGGAGCAACAGGGTTTTTCCTCTGTTCTCCGTGGCTTTTATATTAACACTTTCTCCACCGATGTAGGGTCTTACCTCGTGTAAGACCGAATCTATGCGGAAGACCATGCGGCGGGCGGTCTTACACGAGGTAAGACCCTACAACGGCAGGCATTCGCGCAGCAATTCCTAATTCCTAATTCCTAATTCCTAATTTTCAGAAATGCAAGATGACATCCGCTCCCACCTGCAAGGGATTGCCTTGCTGGGCGAAGGAACGCTTGGTGCCGTCGATGCTGCTGTTGACAAGCATAGTGTTGTATTTGGTGTCGGTGAGGTTTCTGCCCCATACATTCAACTTGATGCAACCGAAATCCACCATCACATGCGCTCCGAGAGTGGCGTAGAGCTTCTGACGATACTCATTGTCAACATCCCAATATGTGGGTCCGTTGCCAGCCATATTCACGCCGACGGTGAACTTGCCAATGCGATAGTCGGTCATGGCACTGAAGGTGTGAGTGGGGATGAAGGGCACCTGGTTGTCTTCGTAGTCGAGCAGTTGGCAGTGGGTATAGCCGTAGGAGGCAGCCCATGTGAAGCGGTTGTCGAGAGCTGTTCCGCGAAGTGACAACTCGAGTCCGCAACTGCTGCTGCGTCCGGCATTGATCATCTGACGGCCATAACCATAGTCGCCCGCCATCACAGAGAGCTGAAGGTCGTGCACTCGCATGTAATACACGGCAGCGTCGGCATGAAGCTTGCCTCCGAAGAGGTTGAGATGGGTGCCGAGCTCGTAGTTCCAACTGGTCTCGGGCTTGTATTTGATGGTCTCCTCCACCTTGGCATAGTCGTCGGCGGTGTGCTCGACGGTCATGTCGCCCTTGGCCATAGCCGCAAAGCCCTGCCCTATCTCGCGCTGCTCGTTGCTGAAGATGTCGGAGAACATCTGTATGTTGTATCCTCCGGCACGGAATCCCTTGCTCACCACGGCATAGAGGTTGCTGCCACTGCCGAGGTCGAGGGTGAGACCGAATTTCGGAAGCAGTTCGCTGTATCCCTTGTTGGTCTCGTTCTCAAGACGCGACACAAACTTGCTGGTGAAGTCAACGGGTATCTGAATCATCTGTCCTCCATGTCCGGGCATCATCATTGTGCCCTTGCCGCTGAGGGTGAACATCGACTGTGTGGCATATTCTATCGACACCTTCTGATAGTCGTAGCGCAGACCGAGGGTGAGCGTGAGACGGTCGAAGAGGTTGATGTGCGACTCATGATATACGCCGATGTTCCACTGCGGTGTGCGGAATGTGCCTGGCACTGAGTTGTCGCTGATTGTGAGTATCTTAGCCATTGCCTCGGGCATACCCATGTTGGTGAGTATCTTGTTGTTCATGGCATCGCCGAAATATACCGGGCCGTCGGTCTTCAACCACTGCTTGCTGAAGAACACTCCCGAGGCATGATTCCATGTGCCGCCGCCCAAAGAGCGAAGAGAGAGCTCCTGGGTGATGGCATTCATCTTCTGACGCTGTTCGAGTTGCAGATAATCCTCGGGCAGATAGTCCTGATCCATCACCATCTGGTCGTAGAGATACTGATGGCTTGTGGTGGAGGCAAGGAGGAGCGACGGTGTGCGATAGGTGACATTCAGTCCGCTGTTCACCATCTGTCGTTTATATCCATTGAGAAGGGTGGTTTGGGGTTCTGAGAAATGCTTTGTCTCAGAGTCATATTCGCCATAGGGGAATCCGTTCTGGTTGACATACTGATAGTCGGTGGTGAAGTCGATATTCCATCCGTCGGCGGGCATCCATACCAGGCGTGCCTTGCCGCCAAACTCATTGCTGAGGTCGGCATGCTTGTTGAGATATGTATTGTCGAAGAATCCCTTCTGACCACTGTAGAAAGCAGAGGTGGAGAAGGCAAACTTGTCGGAGGGACGATGATAATGGGCTATCTCGACGTCCGACTGCAGACCGGTGGCGAGTGAAAGGCGCAGGTCGGTGCCCTGATAGTTCATAGGGTTCTTGGAATACACGCGCATCAGTCCACCCTCGGTGTTCATGCCATAGAGTGTTCCCTGTGGGCCTCGCAGCACATCCACACGGTCGATGCCATAGAAATGGCTATTGAACGAACTCTTATTTACCAGGGGAATATTGTCATAATACACACCGACAGCGGGATTACCCGAGCGACTGCCTATACCACGCATATAGGTGGAGGAAGTGAGGCGAGAACCATAAGCGGGGATTGACATCGACGGCACGAAATACGACAAACCGGTGATATCCCTGACATTCAGCGATTTCAGTTCATTGTCGGTAAACACTGTGCTCGACAGCGGTTGGCGACGCAGTTTCACACTTTCCTTGGGTTGTGACACCACAATCACCTCGTCGAGATCATACACCTTTGCCGTATCTACACGCTCAACGGCATTTGCACATACAATTGGGAACACGATCATTGCTCCCGCAATAAGAGTTTTACGTTTCATTTTTATAATCAATCAAATTTTCGGGTGCAAAGGTACGAAGATATGACTGAACGCGCAATCCTAATATGTTATGATTCTGACATCACTCGTTGACGGCTCCGCAATGCGGACATTTGCCAAGCCCCGGAATACGCTTGCCACAATTGCCGCAGACGTAACGGGCGAGGACAAGGCGCAATCGGCTGACGGCAAACCAGATATAGGCTGCGAGCAATACATAACCTATATAATATAAGGTGAAAATGCTGAATACGACGTAATCAACTGCACAAATGGCTGCAAGACCGAGCAGATAGAGCACGGCACTGCCAAAGGGAAGGCGGCGCATGACATCCTCGACAACGGCTATGCCTGTGATTATCAATGCCCACACGAGCGAGACGAATAGTCCGATGACGGGCGTCACGGCAAAGGGATTGAGAGTGGGATGGAAATAGAAGTGCCGCCAGTTCTCGGGGGCGAAATTCTGTATGGTGGCATATACGGTGGCTGAGGTGGCCACGAGGATGGCAAGCATAGTGGGCAGCACCGAACTGATGTCGTGGAAATGCACGATATAGGCATCGCGACGATAGAGTTTGCGCAGACCATAGCTTGCTGTCACTATCACCACAAGGGCGAGAAAGAGCAGCAAGTGGTTGTTGGAGAAGAGGTCGATGAATTGTGAGATAGGGTCATCGGGAGCGACGCCATTCAACAGGTCGCACTCGCGGGTCCAGCCCTGCGACATCTGGTCGCGGGCGAGTTTCACCCACACACTGTCGATGGTGTCATTGGAGATGGTCTTAATCTCTGCCACTACCAGTTGGTCGCCACGGTACACAATAATGGAATCGTAGATGGCTGTGTCGGGATTCTCGTAGATAACCATCGAGTCGGCCTTCACCACGAAATTATAGTTTTGGTTGTAGTGATGGGTGGCGGTGAATCCCGTTTCCTGTTTGTAGCAGGAAGTGAGCGACATGGCACTCATGAGGAGCAACACCAAGGGCAGAAGCAGGCGCAACGACTTATTTCTCATCATAGCATACATTCATCTGACATTTGGCACAATCAAACTGAAGACGGAAGCGGCGTCCGTCGGGCAGACAGAGGAAATAGGGTTCGCGATAGGGCGAGGGATGACCTCCCCTCTTCACACAATAACCCAGGGCATAGCGCAGGCAATAACGGCACTGCATCACTATGCCTTCGGCCGGTGCTGATTTCTCGAAGGCTGAGTCGAAAGCATGCAATCCGTGGGCGAGATAGAACTCTCGCGACTTGGTATTGGCTATATTATATAAATAGGTGAAGCGTGAGGGATAGAGATGGGGAACATCATCCCCTACCCTCACGTCATTGCAAGGGCGTTCCACTTGTCGTATCTTTTCCACAAGGCTTTCGATTGCCTCGCGACGCATTTTTGCCAACAGGCTCGATGGCACGAAGTAATCAAATGACGAGGAAATATCGACACTAACGGCAACAAACGGGGTGCCGCCAAGTTTGGACAGTTGGCGCACGATGTTGTCATGCTGCGGCTTTTCCGCCTTTTGTAATGTAAGACCATCTTCCTCGGCTATGACGCGACATCCTCCAGCCTCAACAGATAGGCATAACTTATTGTCGCCATCAGCAAAAAACGACATATTGACGTCAATCTTGCGCTCGGCCGACTGGCGAGAGAGAATGCGCTCAAACTCCTGGTCGTTGTTGCGATAAAGGGCTGTACCCTTGCGCATTTCCCTTGGCATCTTCAACGGGAACAACCTGTTGTTTTCCACCTTGTTAACACGAAAGCCTTCAAGTTGACGTTCATCATTGATAAAGCAGAGTCCGTCGCCATTGGCAAAAGCCGAGAGTCCGGCAACGGTAAACCACTGTCCACGTATCTCCTTCACCTTTCCCACATATTCGCCAAGAGCCTTGGGAGTGTCGGGAGAGGATATGTCGGGACGACGCCCTGAGGCAAAATAGGTGGTGAAACCACGATTGAATGTCTTCGACAGATTGGGTGTGAACAGATGGCTGCTCCTGCCTAATGAGGCTCGGCAATAGCGATCGGGGTAACGCTCGACGAGGGCGTCGAGGCGCTGACTATATGCTGCCGTGACGTTCTTCACATACACCATATCCTTGAGGCGACCCTCAATCTTGAACGACGTGGCACCAGCATCGGCAAGTGACTCGATATTGTCAATCTGTTTCATATCCTTTAGCGACAACAGATGGCGTGACTTCTCGATTGTCTTGCCATCGGAATCAACCATATCGAAGCTCAGGCGGCAAAACTGGGCGCACTCGCCCCTATTGGCCGAACGACCGAAACAATACTGCGAGGCATAGCACAAGCCGCTATAGCTGACACACAAGGCGCCATGGACAAACACTTCCAACTCGACATCGGGAACAGCCTCATGTATCTCGCGAATCTCGTCGATGGACAGTTCGCGGGCAAGCACTACCCTCGTGAATCCCAAACTCTTCAACCATCTCACCTTGTCGGCAGTGCGGTTGTCGGTTTGGGTACTGGCATGACACTCCAACGGCAGGCCTGCCAACATATCGAGCAATGCCATGTCCTGAACAAGGACGGCGTCAACCCCAATGTCGGCAAGGTCGCGAAGAAGGCGGCGGGTAGCCTCCAGTTCGCTGTCGTAGATAATAGTGTTGACTGTGACATACACCTTAGCCCTGAATCCATGGGCATAGCGGCATAGCTCGGCAATGTCGGCAAGCGAGTTGCCGGCAGCTGCACGCGCACCGAATCTCTCGGCACCGATATACACTGCGTCAGCGCCGTGGTCGATGGCAGCCTTGCCACACTCCACGTCGCGCGCCGGAGCTAACAGTTCGAGGGGACGTTTTGTCATTGTATCTTGGTGATGTCGTAAGGAGTCTCCTGATAGATATAGTAGTTTATCCAATTGTGATAGAGCAGATTGGCATGGGCACGCCAAGTGACAAGGGGTTCGTTGTCGGGATTATTGTCGCGATAGTAGTTGACGGGCATATCCACGTCGTCCCTTATTCCCCTGTCGCGCTTATACTCGTTGTCGAGGGTGTTGGAGGCGTATTCCATGTGGCCGGTGATGAAGAATTCCCTACCCCCGCGTGCCATAACCATGCTCACTCCGTTCTCGGGCGAGTCGGCAATGAGGGTGAGATTGGGATTGGCGAGGATGTCCTCCTTGCGCACCTCGGTGTGACGGCTGTGAGGCATATAGAACACATCGTCGAAACCACGGAAGATGGGCAGCTGCGGACAGAGTGTGTGCTGGCGGAAGACGCCGAACATCTTCTTCTGCAGCGGATACTTGGGAATGCCGTAATGATAGTAGAGACCGGCTTGTGCCGCCCAACATATATATAAGGTGGAGGTGACGTGATTGCGGGCCCAGGTGAAGATGCGGGTAATCTCGTCCCAATAGTTGACATCCTCAAACTCCATCTGCTCGACAGGCGCACCTGTGATTATCATGCCATCGAATTTCTCGTCACGCATCTTCTCGAAGTCACGATAGAACATCATCATGTGCTCTATGGGAGTGTTTTTCGGAGTGTGACTCTTGAGTTTCATAAAACTGACCTCCATCTGCAGCGGAGTGTTCGACAGCAGGCGGATGAGGTCGGTCTCGGTAGTGATCTTGAGTGGCATGAGATTCAAAATCACGATTTTCAATGGGCGTATGTCCTGAGTGGTGGCGCGGGTATTGTCCATCACGAAGATGTTCTCGCGCTTAAGCAGCTCGATGGCTGGTAACTTATCCGGTAATCTAAGTGGCATTTCAATATGTTTAATTATACAATCTTCACTACGCACGACGAGCAGTTGTCATATCCTCCTGCATCGAGGGCTGCATGGCAAAGCTGACTTGCATTGCAGTCGATGTCGAGCAAGCGCTCTATGTGGCAGTCGTCAACCATGTCGGTCATACCGTCAGAGCAGATGAGGAAGACGTCATCGACGAGAAGGTCGCCGGTGAGTTCCTGCATGTCGATAAATGTTGTGGTGCATCCTGCACCGATACAGTTGGTGATGGCATTCGAGTGGCCTTGGTCACCATAGAGGGCGGCAAACGAGTGGTCGGTGCTGAGCTGTTCGAGCGTACCATTGCGGAAACGGTAGATACGGCTGTCGCCGCAGTTTATCCAATAGGCACGACCCTCGTAGAAAAGCAGTCCGACGAGTGTTGTGCCCATATTATGATAGGCTTCGTCGTTCCTTCCCTTTGAGTTGATAATGTTGTTTATACTGTTGAGCCATTCCACGATGGCCTCGTTGAATTCCTGGTCGTTGAGTTTCTCGGGCATGTCGCTGAGGAAGAAGTGAAGGCTCGAGAGAGTCTCCTGACTTGCCACCTCGCCTGCCTCGTAGCCGCCCATACCGTCGGCGACACACACCGCAAGGCGGTCGCACACCGACATGTCGATCTCGGCGGCATAATCCTCATCACGTATATACTTATTGCGCACGAGAATCATATCCTCGTTATTGGTCCTCACAAGACCCACGTTGCTTGATGCTGTAATCTGTAGTTTCATATTCCTATTGTGTTGGATTTATCAGTTAATAATAACCTGGAGATTGATGTTGGCAATCGACAGGATGTCGTTGTTCTTGAGCGGCATGCCAATGTCATGCTGCAGGCGCTTGCGATTAAGGAATGTGCCATTGGACGAATGCTTGTCCATCACGCACCAACCATTATCCTGACTATAGAACAGTTGGGCATGAACGCCCGACACATACATATCCTTCTCGAAGAGTTGGCGATAGGGGCCCTGTCGCCTGCCGATGATAGCACCGTTGATGCCTTGAATACTGATGTTGAGCTGGTTGCTCACAAGTGTGAGGCGAGGCACATTGGGATCGACAAGTGACTGGGAAATATCTATGCTCGATCGTGAAATCGAGGTGACGGGAGAGGCCGACGTCATCGACTCTGCCATTGTGGTGCGCTGTCCGGCAGCCTCAATATCCTGTGCCGACTGCATGATGCCACCGCAATATGTGCAGCGACGACCTGAACCCACATGACCGCAACTGGTGCAGTAAAAGAGTGCCTGTCCACACTGGTCGCAATAGTAGGACCTCTCCTCAATCTCTTCTTTACAAAACGGGCAAATTATCATAATATATTGCTCTTTAAATTATTAGTCATTATAGTATCTCTCTCACCAACTAAAACACTCCCCCACTGGGAATGTCCTCTGCCGTAATCATCTTGTATGTCTCGGCTGTGATGTTCTGCGGAGGCATCGAGGCGACGCGCTCCGACAGGCGACCGATGGTGGTGTCGAGCAGATTGCGCATCTCACGGGCATTGCCAAACGACTCACGCTTGTTCATGACCATGCGGCATACCTCACCCATGAGTTTGAACTCGGCATCAGGCGATAATTGATAATCCTGCTTGGACGCCATCTTCTTGAAGATAGCCACCAGTTCGTCCTCATTATAGTCGTCGATATGCAGACGATGGGTGAAACGGCTTGCCAGTCCGGGATTGGTGTTGAGGAACATCTCCATGCGGTCCTTGTAGCCAGCCACGATGACGACAAACTTGCCACGGTCGTCCTCCATTCTCTTCATCAGGGTGTCAACAGCCTCCTTGCCATATTGGTCGTCGCCATTACATAAATTATATGCCTCGTCGATGAAGAGGACTCCGCCCATTGCCTGGTCGCAGAGCTTGTTGACAAGTTTGGGTGTCTCGCCCATATACTTGCCCACCATCGTGGCGCGACTTGCCTCAACCACGGTCTTGGTGGGCAGGATGTCCATGCTCTGGAGCAGTTCGCCCATAAGTCGCGACACCGAGGTCTTTCCCGTTCCAGGATTACCCGTGAGCACAAAGTTCATCACAAGCTGCTGCACATTACCGATACCGCTTGCCGAACGCTGTTTCATGAACATGCTCTGCACGGCAAGACGACGGATGAGATTCTTCACCGAGCGCATACCCACGAAGTCGTCCATATCATTGAGCACCTCGTCGAGAGGACGCACTGCCTGACTCTTGTTGGAAGGAAGGTCGGCTGCAACGATAGTGTACATGTCGGTATCAGTAACTGTATGCTTACCCATCTCCTCTACAAGACGGTGACTCTGATTCTCAACAGTCTCGTCGAACATCTTCCGCGCCTCGCGGGCATTACCGAAGTTACGGTCGCGTCGGAGGTATATCTGGTCGAACATACGTTTCACGGCATCCTTCACCTCGTCATCCATTGAGAACTTGCGGGCAGTAGCCATATTGAAGAATATCTGCGACAGTTCCTCGGATGAATAATCCTCGAAGTTGATGGTCTGGGTGAAACGGCTCTTCATTCCCGGGTTGGAGTCGATGAAGTCGTGCATCTGGCGTGTGTATCCCGCCACGATACAAATAAACTTGCCGCGGTCGTCCTCCAGTCGCTTGAGCAGTGTGTCGATGGCCTCCGAGCCGAAGGAGTCGTTATCGCCCGAGGCAAGAGTGTATGCCTCGTCGATGAACAACACGCCTCCCATAGCCGAATCCACCAGTTGGTTGGTCTTGATGGCTGTCTGTCCGCTGAATCCCGCCACCAGTTTCGAGCGGTCGGCCTCAACGAGTTGT
>CALZMK010000030.1 GCA_945788545.1 uncultured Prevotella sp. | reverse complement strand
CACTGCCCACAGGGAATACAGCCATACGGAGCCTGTCCTTGGGGTCGCGTCCGATGTTGCCCTCGATAGTACCATTGTCCTCCACGAAGTTTCCCCACACCAAGGCATTGTATTGTCTATGGGTGGTCTTGTTGAAGAACTGTGCCCCAAGCGATGTCTTGGCATCCGGGGTCTTCGCCACTACAAGCAATCCGCTGGTGTCCTTGTCTATTCTGTGTACAAGCCCCACCTGCGGGTCGTTGGGGTCGTAGGAGGGCAAGTCGCGCAGGTGCCATGCAATGGCGTTCACCAGTGTGCCGGTGAAGTTTCCGCATCCCGGGTGCACCACCATTCCAGCAGGTTTGTTCACCACCATCAGGTCGTCGTCCTCATATACTATGTCGAGTGGTATGTCCTCCGGTTCGATGGATGTCTCGAATCTCGGACGGTCGAGCATAAGTGTCACCACGTCACCCGGTCGCACCTTATGGTTACTCTTCACCGGTCGGTCGTTGACGTGTACATATCCTGCGTCGGCGGCCTTCTGAATTCTGTTGCGCGATGAGTGTTGCAGTTTCTCGCACATGAACTTATCCACCCTTGTTGCCACCTGTCCGGGGTCAACCTCAAATCGGAAATGCTCATACAGTTGCTGCTGTCCCTCGTCGAGCTCGTCGTCTATATATTCGTTGATAATCTCTTCAGCCATTTTGTCCTTCCTCGTTATTGTTCAGGTCCAGTCACCTCTTGAAAGTCATCTGTTGTAGATTGTCCAGACAGATATTCGTTGGGTTCGCTGTATTGGATGTCAGGGCCTATGTCCTCATATTCGCCGTTGCCAATCATTAGTGTGAGTGGCAAGTCGATCGACACCCTGTCGCCGGCACTTATCCTTCGTCCTCTGCACAATATGCCATACACCCAGTCCTTCTCGCCGGTTACAATCTTCGGGTCAAGGAGTTTGAATCCCAATGCCGTTAGTTTGGCTGTAGCCTCTCTCACACTGCTGTTGTCGATGATGTCGGGTATCGTCACCGTGGGTGATGACGGCGAGTTGACTGTGACATAGATGGTATGTCCCTTCTTCACGCTTGTTCCCTCACCGGGACTTTGTGCCAAGATACAGTCGGCGGGCAGTCGCTTGTTGTATCCCGAATCGCTCACCACTATGCGCAACCCGTTGCGGTCGAGCAGGTTGGCGGCGTTGTTAAAGGTCATTCCCGTGAGATTAGGCACGGGCACGCCCTCGCCGTGGTGGGTGTAGATGTCGAGTCCATATTTCACTCCCACACACAGCAGCACCACCGTTAAGGCCATGGCCAGCAAGTTGCCCCATAGGTATTTGCTCTTAAATTTACCGAAGAATTCCTTAGATTCCATCTATTGTTATATAATGTTATATGTGCAAAGATTCTCTCAATACGATATCCGTGGCACCGGCCATGCTCTTCACATAGTCGCCGGCCTTACTGCCGCATTGCTCCAACCATTTGTCATCGTCCATGAATCGCTGCATGGCGGTGGCAAACGAACTGTAGTTGGTAATCTCGATGCCTCCTCCCGATGCGAGCAGTTGCTGTGCCTCCTGGAATCGCTTGTTGTTAGGACCGAAGAACACCGGCACGTTCCATACCGCTGCCTCCAGCACATTATGTATTCCTACTCCAAATCCGCCTCCAACATAAGCCACCTCGCCGTAGTGGTAGATGCTCGACAAAAGACCGAAGCAGTCGATTATCATGCATTGTGCCTCGGCGGCCGTCTCTGGTGTAGCCTCAGTGTAGCGTACTGTCTTGCGGTTGAGTCTCGACAGTATCTGCTGCAGGTGGTCGTTGCCGATAACGTGTGGAGCGATAATTAGTTTCCATTCCGGATGCTCATTGAAGAAGCGGATGAAAATCTCCTCGTCGGGCGGCCAACTGCTTCCTGCCACAAACACCTTGTGGTCTTGCTTGAATGCCTCTACGAGCGGCAGATGCTTCGACTGTTCCTTAATCTGAAGAACACGGTCAAATCTTGTGTCGCCGCTGACAGTGACCTCCGTAATTCCGATTTTGGCGAGCAACTCGCGACTTTGTTCGTTCTGTACGAAGAAATGCGTTATGCAACGCAATACCCCTGCATATTTCTTGGCATACCATTTGAAGAATATCTGTTCGGGGCGGAATATCGACGACACACTGTATGCTGGCACATGGCGATATTTCAGTATGTGGAGGTAGTTATACCAGAATTCATACTTTATGAAGTAAGCCATCACCGGACGCACGAGCCTCAAGAAGCGTATGGCGTTGATAGGCGTGTCGAGAGGAAGATAGCAGATGATGTCGGCACCCTCGTAGTTCTTGCGCACCTCATATCCCGATGGCGAGAAGAAGGTGAGCAGAATCTTGTATTCCGGATGCTCGCTACGCAGGCGCTCCATGATAGGGCGGCCTTGCTCGAATTCTCCGAGTGATGCCGCATGAAACCATACGTATTTCGCCTCAGGGTCAACCTTCTGCTTGAGTACGTCAAAAGCGGCACGTTCCCCGCGCCACATCTTGCGTACCTTCTCGTTGAACAGGCTTGCTATAGCCACGCCCAGCAGATAGAAATATATCGCAATGTTGTAAAGCATTGTCTTTGTTGCCTTGCTATATTTGTTGTTTAGCCCAATATCTCAATGGCCCGCTTCATGCGGTCGAGAGTCTCCTGCTTTCCGAGGAATGCCGAGATGTCGAACATGCCAGGACCCTTGCCCTCGCCCACGAGGGTGAGTCGCCAGGCGTTCATGATATTGCCGAGCTTGTATTCCTTTTGCTCGATCCACTGGTGAACAATGGCTTCCTGACCCTCAACCGAGAAATCGTCGATGCCCTCAAGCACCTGCATCAGTTCGCCAAGCTGCTGTGCCGAGTCTTCCTTCCAGCGCTTCTTGCGTGTCTTCTCGTCGTATTCGGTGGGAGCCACGAAGAAGAACTTGCACAACGGCCACAGTTCGCTGACGAAGTTCACACGGTCCTTCATCATCTCCACCACCTTGGTGATGCGGTCCATTGTTTCGTTGACTCCGTTCTCTGCCACGATAGGAGCAAATATCTCTGCAATCTCGGAGGCACTCTTGGCGAGGATATATTCATGGTTGAACCATATGCCTTTCTGATAGTCGAATCTCGCGCCCGCCTTACTGCATTTCGTGATGTCAAACAGTTCTGCCAGTTCGTCAATCGAGTACATCTCCCTCTCAGTGCCTGGGTTCCATCCCAGGAAAGCCAGGAAGTTGATTACCGCCTCGGGGAAATATCCGCTTTCGCGGTATCCCGACGACACCTCGCCCGTCTTCGGGTCGTGCCATTCGAGAGGGAATACGGGGAATCCCAGTCGGTCGCCGTCGCGCTTGCTCAATTTACCCTTGCCTTCAGGCTTGAGCAACAGCGGCAGATGGGCAAATCGCGGCATGGTGTCCTCCCATCCGAAAGCCTTGTAAAGCAATACGTGCAGTGGTGCGCTCGGCAACCACTCCTCGCCGCGTATCACATGGGTGATCTCCATCAGATGGTCATCCACTATGTTTGCAAGATGATATGTAGGCAATTGGTCGGCGCTCTTGTATAGCACCTTGTCGTCGAGTATGTCGCTCATGATGCGCACATCACCGCGGATGAGGTCATCCACGTGCACTGCCTCTCCTGGTTCGATCTTGAAGCGCACCACATACTGGTTGCCCTCGGCAATGAGACGGTCAACCTCCTCCTTTGACATCGTCAGCGAGTTGCGCATCTGCATACGTGTGCTGGCGTCATATTGGAAGTTCTGTATCTCTGCGCGCTTGGCCTCCAATTCCTCGGGAGTGTCGAATGCTATATATGCCTTGCCAGCGTCAAGCAGCTGCTCTACATATTTCTTGTATATGTCGCGACGCTCGCTCTGTCGGTAAGGTCCGTAATTGCCGCCGAATGATACACCTTCGTCAAACTTAATCCCGAGCCATTTAAACGACTCGATGATATATTCCTCGGCTCCGGGCACAAACCTGGTGGAGTCTGTGTCCTCGATTCTAAACACAAGATCGCCCCCGTGTTGGCGGGCAAACAAATAATTGTAGAGGGCCGTTCTGACTCCTCCGATATGCAATGCCCCAGTAGGGCTTGGTGCAAAGCGCACCCTTACTTTTCTTTCTGCCATATTGACCAAATCATATAATATTTGTGCAAAAGTACAAATAATTTTTGATTTATCAGCCATTTTTCTCAATTATTCTTTGTCAATTCGATTTTTTTTTGCATTTTTGCACTGTCAAAACAGATATAAGGACAAAATTATGAGTTTATCCGTATTGAAAGACGACTTTTCCTGGCGTGACTTTGGAGTCAAAACAGGTATCACATTACTCACTATAGTCATCATCTGCTGGATGATGCCGAGAGACACTCGCAGTAATTTCAGGTGCGAGCAAGGTAAGCCGTGGAGATTATCCGACCTTACCGCCCCCTTCGACTTTCCCGTCTATAAGTCCGACGCGACGATGAAGATGGAGAGGGACAGTATTTTGCGCGCCTACGAGCCATATTATAATTATAATAAGGATATAGAGGCCGTGAATGTCAGTAAGTTCGTTTCTGATTTTTCTGATGGTATTCCTGGTGTGCCTGATGATTATATCAGCATCATTGCCAATCGTCTCCATCGTCTCTATCAAGTGGGAATAATCGGTGCTGCCGACATTACACGTATGGACAATGACACTACGCGCACCATTTTGCTCGTCAATGGCAAGAATGCTGTTCCCATCACTGTCGGCGATGTATTATCTACAAAGGAAGCCTATGAGTTTCTTTTCCTCGACAAGGCGATTGAGGTATATAGGCCTGCGCTGCAAAAGTGCAATCTCAACGAGTATATACAGGCGAATATAGTATATGACAAGCAACGTAGCGAGTCAACGCTCAACGACATGCTTGCCAGTGTACCCCTGGCTATGGGTGTCGTGCAGAAAGGACAGAAAATTATCGACCGTGGCGACATTGTGGATGAATATACGTTCAGGGTGATTGAATCCTTGCAGAAAGAAAATGAAAAGCGCAATACCGACGAGATGCAGGTGAGGCTCACCGTGATGGGGCATGTTCTCTATGTGTCAATGCTCATCATCTTCCTCACAGTGTATATCACGCTCTTCCGTCGCGACTACTTCGAGAAACCGCGCAGTGTGGCCATGCTCTACACCCTTATCATCCTATTCACAGCCATCACTGCCCTGCTCGTGCGCAACACCATAGGTCATGTATATATCATACCCTATGTCATGGTGCCCATCTTCGTGCGAGTGTTCATGGATTCGCGCACAGCCTTTTATTCTCACATCATCATGGTGTTGGTATGCGCCTGCATGCTCCAGCATCCCTTCGAGTTTATCATCATCGAGACAGTATCTGGTCTTGCCGCCATCTATTCACTTCGTGAACTGCAATACCGCTCCCAACTCTTCAAGACGGCATTTGTGGTCACTTTCGTGGCGGCAACAATGAATTTCTCCTACGACCTCATCCGCCTCTCGGCATTGGAAGAACTCGACTACAGCACTTACAACTATATCGTGGTCAATGGTATGTTGCTCCTCTTTGCCTATCCCCTGTTGTATATCATCGAGAAGGCATTCGGTTTCACTTCCGACATATCGCTTATCGAATTGTCGAACACCAATAATCCTCTGCTCCGACGTATGAGTGAGGTAGCTCCTGGCACATTCCAGCACTCTATTCAGGTGGGCAACTTGGCTGCCGAGATAGCCAACAAGATTGGTGCTAAGAGTCAGCTTGTGCGCACTGGCGCCCTGTATCACGACATCGGCAAGATGCTTAATCCTGTGTATTTCACCGAAAACCAGTCGGGAGTGAGTCCTCACGACAATCTCTCCGAGATCGAGAGTGCGTCGATGATTATCAGTCATGTCACCGAGGGTCAGAAGATGGCCGAGCGATACAATCTTCCAAGTGTTATTCGCGATTTCATCTCCACTCATCACGGGCAGGGCAAGACAAAGTATTTCTATATCAAATACAAGAACGCCCATCCGGATGCGGATGTCGATGAGTTGCTCTTCACATATCCAGGTCCTAATCCCTTTACCCGCGAACAAGCCATATTGATGATGGCCGACTCGGTTGAGGCCACCTCCCGCTCGCTCAAGGAGTATTCCGAGGCGAGCATACGTGATATGGTGAATGCTCTTATCGACGGAATGGTGGCCGACGGATTCTTCCGCGAGTGTCCTATCACTTTCCGCGATATCACATATTCCAAGACTGTGCTCATCGAGAAGCTCAAAACTATCTATCACACTCGCATCAGCTATCCAACCCTCGATAAAAATTGAAATATTAAAAGATTGAAAAATTGAAATGTTGAACACAGAGACACGAAGTCACAGAGAATAATATAAAGCATTTCTTTATGTATAAAAATATAAACTCCGTGCCTCTATGTCTCTGTGTTTTAATTATTAAATAGTTAATTAAATATAATTAAATTGGTAAATATACAGAAATTCCGAACAATTTTACTACCTTTGCGGCGAATTTTTGAAAATATTTGTTTAAATGAATAAGATTAGATTGATTTGCCTCTCAGTGATGACGGCATTATCTGCAATGAATGTTTGGGCAGGAGGCCTGCTCACAAACACCAATCAAAGTATTGAATTTTTGAGAAATCCGGCGCGTGATGCAGCTATCGGTATCGATGGAGTGTATAACAACCCTGCCGGAGTTGTGTTCCTCGGCGACGGCATCCATGTGTCGTTTAATCTCCAGAACGCCCATCAGACGCGTACTGTGCTCACCACAAGTCCGTATTTCCCCATGGGCATACAGAATGGTGGTAAGGATCAGAAGGAATTCGAGGGCGTTGCCGATGCTCCCATCATTCCCTCTTTGCAGGCAGCATGGAACAAGGGCAAGTGGAGCTTCCAGTTCAACTTTGCCATCACTGGTGGTGGTGGCAAGTGCGAGTTCGACCGTGGTCTCGGTTCGTTCGAGAATGTTGTCGGCAGCATAGCCTATAAACTCAATGGCCTTGGCGTGAGTGCCTATGATGTCAATGGATATATGAAGGGTCGCCAGTATTACTATGGCTTTACCCTCGGTGCAGCATATAAGGTAAGCGACAACTTCTCTGTATATGGTGGTTTGCGTCTTCTTTACGGAAGTGCATCCTATCAGGCAAAACTGTCTGATATACAGGTGAAGACTGCTGATGGAATGGTTGCCTTCGACAAGTTTGTCGATGCATCCACTGCCACCGTCATAGGCGGATTGGCACAGGTGAATGCAGGCATAGAGCAGCTCAAGGCCGCCGGCATTCCCGAGAGCAATGCCATGTATCAGGAGTTGCTTGCCAAGCAGCAGACACTCATGGGTGCAGAGCAGCAACTCAATATGCTTGAACCATATAAGAACGGAGTCAACCTTATGTCCGACCAGACAGGATGGGGAGTTGCCCCGATCATCGGTGTTGACTACAAGACTGGCAAGTTTAACTTCGCCGCCAAGTATGAGTTCAAGACCCGCATGAGAATGAAGAACAAATCGACGGTCAAGGAGGCAAGTATCATACCCGCTATCAACAAGTTTGTCGATGGCAGTAGCGTTGCCGAGGATTCTCCTGCCCTTCTCACCGTAGGAGCACAATATGAGATTCTTCCCTCACTGCGCGTGATGGCTGGTTGGCATCATTATTTCGACCAGGACACCAAGCAGTGGACAAAGGAGATGCTCGACGACTCAAATGAGTATCTGCTCGGTGCAGAGTGGGACATCAACAAGGTTGTGAGCGTGAGTGCCGGTGGTCAGCGCACCAAGTATGGCATGAAGGATGCAGGTATGAACGACATGTCGTTCAATGTAAGCTCTTATTCCTTCGGTTTTGGTGTGGGAGTGAATGTTACCGAGAAGGTGAAGATTAATGCCGCCTATTTCCAGACACTCTACGACGACTATAACAAGGTGACAAGTGAGTCTCCTCGTGTGAGCGACTCCTTCACCCGCACCAACCGCGTCCTTGGTCTTGGTGTGAACTTTACACTATAAGGATTAGTATATACAAAAGATTCAATTGTTCAAATTCCCTCTGGCAGTGATGTCAGGGGGATTTTTTTGCCCCTAAAAGTAAAAATCTGCTAAATAAACCATGAAAAATTTGGAGATTACTTATTTTTTTTCTACTTTTGCATATAAATAACTCGTCAAGAACAAAACAATTATATAAAAACGCTTATGAAAAAGATACTCTTTATCGTATTTTCCATCGTGATTAGCTGCCATGTCAGCACAGTAAAGGCACAAGGAAATGCTAACGCATTGATGAAACAGGGCCAGGATTTCCTCGCCAACAAGGAATATGTCAAGGCGCGCAGTTGCTTCCTCCATGCCTTCAACTCCTTTGTTGCCAGCGGACAGAGCGAAAAGGCCACATTCTGCGGCACCAGGGTGGCATCGCTTTATTATCGCGAGAACTACTATAAGGAGGCATTCGACATATTGAGGGCTGCCGACCAATGTATCGTCCAGGGCGAGCAGAAGAGTCACTCTCAGCGCCCCGACCTTCGCTATGCCACCACCAAGGAGCGCCTTCAGATGTACACCCGAATGCGCAAGGCCTCGAGTGCAGCCGAGCAGATTACCCGTCTCGACGCCTATGCCAGTGCCGCAGCCAACGACTCGCTGAACAAAGACCTGCTATACACCAAGGCCAGTCACTATTACACCTTCGGCATGACTGCCAAGGGTGATGAGGCTATCGACCAGCTCATTAAGGAATATCGCGAGGCAAAGCAGTATGACAAGGTCATCGACACCTATCGCACCCTCATCGGCATCGCCCGCAAGAGCGGTAATGCAGCCATGACCTCGCGCACGTACGAACAATATATTATATGGAAAGACTCGGTGAAGGTGCTCAAGGCTCTCGACGAGATCAATGCCTTGAAGAAGGAATGTAGCGAGAAGCAGACTGCCATCGACGACAGGGATAGTTCGCTGCGCAGCCGCCAGTATGTCATTGTCGGCCTCTGCATCCTTGCAGCCATCCTTGCCGGTGCACTCATCTTTGGTGCCATTGTCCTTGTGCGCTTCATCCTCCTCACACGCAAGCAGAAGAAAGCCATCGATGTGGCTCGTGAGCACAACGAACAGAAGAGCCGATTCATACGCAATATCTCAGCACAGATATCACCCACACTTGGCAAACTCGACTCTTCGCTGCCGCCAGTCAAGGCTCTCAACGGATTTATGGCGCATATCGAGGAAATGTCGGAGCTTGAGGACTCAATTGCAGAGCCATGCGAGATGGAGGAGCGCAACATCGCCTCTTTCTGCGACTCCGTGGCTAAGAAGATGGAAGGCAAGATGGCTGATGGTGTAAACTTTGTTGTCAACGCCCCGAAGCTCAGTATGAAACTCAATGCCGACATGCTCGAGCGCATCCTTCTCCATCTGCTTGGGAATGCCGCCTATTTCACTCCTGCCGGCGGCAAGATAACATTCGAATACAAGAAGCGTGGTGCCCACACCCACCAGTTTGTGGTTAGCGACACTGGCTCAGGAATCCCCGAAGACAAGCGTGCCGACCTCTTCAAGCCCTTCGCCTCTGTTCACGACCTCACCGAGGGCGACGGTCTTGGTCTTCCCATCTGCTCGCTGATGGCCACCCGCATGAACGGCACTCTCTCCCTCGACGATTCATACACCAAGGGTGCACGCTTCGTTCTCGAACTGCATGCTTAATACTCAAATCTCTCAACCCTTCAATCTTCACCATTCTTCGCCTTCTTATTGAATCGCCATGTCAGTCGCACCATGCAATAGCGGGGGATGACGTTGTAGTAGGTTTGGGTCATGCCCTGGGCATTGACGTAGTGACGTGCGTTGCTGAGTTTGCCGAGGATGTCCAGGGCATCAAACTGCAGGAGAAGATTGCCCTTGAAGAATCGCTTGGTGAGACGGGCATTCCACAGGAGTTCGTCGGTGTTCATGTCCGACGACGAGTAGCCTCGTCGCTGATACATCGTCAGGTCGGTGGCGAGTTGCATGTTCCATGGCAGTTCTAAC
>CALZMK010000029.1 GCA_945788545.1 uncultured Prevotella sp. | reverse complement strand
TATAGAAGAGCTGGGCAAAGTGGAGATGCTCCTCTGTGTTGATGGTTGCCGTCTGTGTGAAGAAGGCTTCTCCGGGCGAGAGTGTGTTATCAGAAGATGCCCACGATTGCTTCGCCATGTCATAGCTTCCATCGGGTTTCATAGTGTATATGACGTGCGGCACATTCATGGCATACGAGCCATCTGCCATCAGCTGGGATATTGGATATGCACTGATGAGATAAGGCATGCCCTTGAGATTCCATCCCATATTATATACAGAGGTGAAGTCAGAGCCGCCGTCGGTTGATGTGCGGTCGTCATATTGAGTGAGGGTGACATAATCCTCATCGGCAGACTCGCGATAAGGATAGCTAGCGGCTGTCGCACCGTATGCGGTGAAACGAAGAGTTTGCTTTGTAGCTGTAGAGCCTCGGTCGATGAGCATACCCTCGTTGGCTGTGCGGGTGTCTGTAGCGAGCTGTTCCCAGCATGTAGAGTTGCTCTCTGCAAAGCTGTACTTATAGTTGCTTCGTGCCTCACCGTCATACTCATATCTATAGAATGGGGCAACGGCTGTCTCTGTAACATTATTGTTATTGTTGGAATCGTAGGTGGTGGTGGTGACAAAGGGCATTACGGCAGATGCTGCGGATGAGACATCCGCATACCCTGTCTTGTAGTTCATGTCAAATGGCAGTGAGACGAGGGAGTATTGTCCCTCAATTGTTCGCTCGGCTGCCACATATCGGAGGTCGATAGTATTGCCCTGACCGTAGAGCGAACCGCCCTCCAATGCCAGAACGTAGCCCGGGCGCAGGGGATTGACATCGGTAAAGTAATGCGATGTCACATTACCCGCTCCGTCGGTTATATTCTTACATACTAATTTACCTGCTGGCTGCAGATAAACCACCGAACCCTCGTGCGGATAATTCTGACCGTTATAGTTATCAGCGGAGGCATCGGCATAGAGGACATTTGGAGTTACATTGCCAGACTTAGTATCCATTGCACCCGTTGACCATGTCTCAAAGCATCCGTTATCCACATTGGAACCAATGAAACGGGGATTGCCGAGAAGGTCACGGTCTGAGGTATAGTCAACATATTGTTGGAGGTCTATTGACCGTTGGAGGTCTTTTGGCACATGGCTCTTGCCATCGTATTTACCTGATTCTGATTGAGGCGTGCCATTGTTGCCTCCCTCGATATTAGTAGTTCTCTCATGCAACTGATACCACAAGTTGCGATTGCTTACATCCCCCTCAGGTATTTCTCCATGATAAGCCGTAGTGGAAGGACGGAAATAGGGGGCAAACGGCATTTCGGTGTCGTTCTCCTCATACATTATATTATTAATGGCATTTGAGGATGTGGCGACTTGAGTCAAGTCATCTCCTGCGACGGTGCTGTTGAGCATATATCCTTCAGAGCCGAGGGAGACAAGGGAGGCCGTGTAGTCTGATGGCATCTTGTTGTCACGAATGAGCGTGTTGTAGAGCAGTCCCGACTTCATATTGACAAGCGGCTGGTCAGTGGCAGTAATCTCATTGTTGGCAATGATGGAGTTGCGCAGAGCCACGTTGCCTTTCTTTATATCCACCACGGGTGAAGCGGATGAGTTTGCATCACCGTTGTCGGCATTACCAATCAGAAGGCCGTCGAAGAGGCAATAGTCCAAATCCTCTGTCGATTTGACTCCATTGACTATGGTATGCTTGGCGTAAGAAGAAGCCATACCGTCGCGGTCGGCATCCATTGCCTTGATATATTTTTCAATATCATTGTCGTTATAAGACACTGCACCCGTCTCAGAGTCCTTGGTCTCATTCACTCCCTGATCAATCTTAGTGGTGGAAGGCAAGCTGCCATAGAGTGTTACGTAGTCGCGCATGGTGATGGTCTCACCGGTGGATGTGTCCATACCCTTTACAAAGACATACGATTTCTCATTCTTTTGTACGTTAGTCTCATTCTTATGGACATCAGAATAAACAGCTGCGGCATCGATGGCCTTCTGCAGATTGCCCTTGGTATATGCCTTCTCCCATGAGAATCCGTTATAGTCGGCACTTGACGACACACGTTCGGGATTGACATACAACACACGGCTCAGAGTGGCAATACACTCGTAAGCACCTCGCTCCATACCGGCAGAGCCGTAATAGCGGCTGTTATTGGCAAGGTCGAAGTCCTTCTTCACCAAGTCCACATAATACGGGTCGTTGTCGGCATCTTTTTTAGTCTCAGTTGTTGTATAAGGATACCTTCCCGTGAGGTCCTTCACGAGATCCACATATATCTTAGGCGATGCCTTACCGATAATCTTTGCACTCGGATTGACACGGAAGTCGCGCGAGGCCTTAGCCCAATTGTCAGCAGCAGTTGATGCGGGGTCAAAGAAGTTCGGGCCTTGGAGCACGTCGTTGTTGTCATCTGACAAGGTTACATTCTTATAGCCATCATCTGAACTGAGAGACGATATGGCATTATATGTCATACTTCCAGACGATAGTCCTGTGCATTCAGCTGTAGCCTTATATCCATTATTGCACCAAAGCACAGAGTTGTGCATCTCCGAATTGCCTGAAAATTTTATCTCACCGCCATTAAGGGCAAAAGTGCAGTTTACCACCTTAGTGTCTGTAGCGATGAGCGGACTTCCAGCATTGCTATGGAATACGGAGTTATATATCAGAGCATCGCCTCCACCCGCGCCTATCGTTACTGCCGGCACTGCCGATGTAGAACCATTGACACGGAAGTCGCAGCGGTTCATCGTCAGCTTATAGAGAGGATATTCAGATTTTGTGCCGCTGATTGGATATAGTGTATATGAATCAACGGATGTTCCATCCTTCGTAACGTATGATTTACCTACAAGAGAACCATTTTCACCGTCCTGATTCTTCTTCTGATCCTTATAGAACACAGCGGCACCGCCTGAGCAACTGTTTCCGCCTATATCATTATGCGGTGCCGACTTAATATTACAGAAGGTCAATCCGTCGAGATATACAGGAACGACATAGTTTTCCACATTGGTAGTAACCTTATTATCTGTAGAAGAACCCGACGATTTCCTCTGCCTTACATCACCTATCACGAAGATATGTCCGAGGAGGTTCTCATCCACGCCCGAGCGTTCCGAAGCGAAAAGATAAACGGGATAGTCGTGGATATTCTCCAATCCCTGTACATCCTTACTATAGCCACCGCGTATGGTGAGGGAGTTGACACCCTTGGATGTTGTGCCACTCCAATCGGGCGGCACTACACCCGTGGTGATGTCGGTAGTGATAGTGAAACCGAGATTACCATTGATGGTATATACCGGTTGATATTGTCCTTCAAGCATACGAATCTCCTTGTCGTGTCCGTTGCGTGATGCAAGCAGCGTCTCTATAGCTCGCTGCACGTCGCTCGTCGCCGTCTCCCATGTCCGACCGTCAGCCACCGAGGCACTGGTTCTCTCCTGTTGCGTCACCCACAGCACATCTACATGTCCGTTCTCCACCGACGGGTCGAGTTTCACGTGCTGGTATTCATACACGCCGAGATCAATGTAAGTCTGGTGGTGAGTAGGGTTGGGGTCCGTGGAAATACGCAGCATCGCCTTGCCCGTACCATCGGCATATGTCATATACTTGTCTCTGCCTATAGGCACAGCCGTCTCACCAGTGTTGACATTGTCATAGTCGTAAGCAGTGCGGCGGTAGATACCGGCACCTTTCACCTGGTTTCTTGTAACACCATCAACCTTAACGTCTTCATACTCAAACGTCGGCTCATTACCGCTCAGGTCCTGCTGTAGATATGTCCATCCATTATCCACGAGGTTGTTGATACGACCTATCATCCAGTCGGCAGAGGTGTAATATCCTGCCTTTCCTGCCTTTGACGACGGGTTGATGAAGTTCGGTCCGTTGATGGCGTCGTTGTCAGAGGCGATGATGATGTTGCAGGTAACGGGGTTGAGCCCTGTCCCGGGGTTAAGATCTGTCCCGGAATCCTTGTCGGGATTATCTTCTGTTGACACCTTGATAGTTGTGTTGTCTGTATCGAGATAGTTATATTTGCCAGTCCACAGCGAAGGTATGAAAGTTCCGAAGCCATTATAGGTCTGGAGTCGGTAGTCAATTTTTTTTGCGGAGTTTACAGGGGCGTTACCCTTACCCTCCTCGTAGGCGCAGAACCAAAGCATCTCGGCGTTTTTGGTATTGTCATTTGAGTCTTGGGCAAAGTTGGCTACCATGTTCAATCCGCTGTCACCAGTCACCTCATTGCCCCAAAATATGGTATTGACAATCTTATGTGGATTGTTCTTCACAAGATCCTGGTCAGATGACTTTCCACCCTTGTTTGCACTGTAGCAAAAAACGGCAGGATAGCCATAGGCAAGATTGCGCACCACGTCGCAGTTAATCATGTGGAGCGAGGCATACTCTCCGAGCAGCACGGCTCCGCCCACCCCCCTAAGTTCACCTCCGTAGGGCGATGGCGACGTGTCAGCCTCGTTGTTTGCAAACAGCGAGTTAACTATTACGGTGTTATAGCTGGCATTGATGGCGCCTCCACGTCCGGCGTATGTCACACTATTAACACCTATTTGGTCAGTCTCCACCTTGGCATAGTTCTGCACGAAGTTGCAGGCAAACACCTTCAGCTCACTGTCGGTGAAGATGGCACCTCCAAGGCATCCGCCATTGTTGCGGAAGTTGCAGTTGCGCACTTCGAGAGGGATGTTCCGGTAGCCTACAGGACGTTTAACCTCGGTGTTGAGGAACTGGTCTCCGTTAGTCCAGTTTCCCTCCACACATATCGCTCCACCTTTATAATATGTATTTTTACTGTTCACGGCTTTCTCGTCATATCCCATTGCCATGCCGTCCTCGATCTCCACACCATCAATGATTACAGGCACGCCACGCTCCCATGGAACAGTGCCGTTGCCGGCATTTGCATCATATCTATCTCCAGCACTATTTGGGTCATTATATGTAATCGTAGCGTCGGGCAGTCCTCCCACATGCTTCTCGTCGGCAATACAAGCTATGACGTGATATACGTTTTCGTTGGAATTACCGTTCACCACCTGTCCTGACAGAATGGTCTGCACTGCCATCTCCCACGGCTCGGCGATGTTGTTGTGGTTGATGTCGGAGAGCTTTCTGCTATTTATGATGTCCTTGATGTCGGGATGGGAGATAACGACATTTGAAGTGCCATAAGTAAAAGTAGTATTACCAGATGACTCAGCAGTGTTGCCATAATAAGTGTCACCCATGTTTTTGTCTCTCTGCATAGTCTCGACACCTCCAACGATGGTCACGCCTTCAGGCACGAGATATGTACGTCCGCGGCTGTTCACATATTCTCCCTTGATGTTTCGCATGGGGTAATATGTTCCGCCGCTGAGGATAATCTGGAACGTCGTGTCTTTATATGCATACACAGAGTCGGTTTGTGCATCTTTAAGTATCTTCAGCTTGCGTGCATCCCTCACGTATTCAAGTGCATCGTCGAGATAGCGCATAGGATAGGCGAACGACGAGCCTTCCTGCTGGTAATAAGTGCTTACTGTCTGGTTCTGCATCACCTCCACTGATGTAGTAGCCACGTCCTCCTCGTTTTTCACCACAAAGATGCGGGTCATGAGATTGTCGGCAGTAGCCACAGGCAGCACCAGTTCGCCGATGGCTCTCGCTCCGATGTCAATGAAGTCGTTGCCCTCGAATGTGCGGGTCACATTCGCCATGTCTTCGGCGGTAAGGGCATCACTCGTGACAAGGGCTTTATAGTCCTTATACTCCATACCTCCACGTGCCAGCAGACTGTATTTCTTTATCTTATAGAATTCGTAGGCATTGTGCATACGCTTCACTGTATTGTTCTCCGCATCAGTATAGTCGTGGTTGTACAGGTCTGTGGCAAAGCGCACGCCCTTGTCCACATCGGTGTTCACGGAAATGTTGTTGATACCCGGTTCACGAGTAGTCTCTGTGGCGCAGAAGGAGATGGGATAGTCATCGATGGTAAGGTTGCTATTTCCGGCATCCGTCGGTGTTGTCATACCGTTGACGTTCGACTGCTCGCTACCCGTGTTCTGCCAGAACAGCACACTGTTTGCCCTGACATTCGGCGTGCCGTCGGTGGTGAACGAGATACCTCCTCCCGCTCCGCTTGCCGTGTTATATATGATGTCGGATGTGAAGATGCGGGCATGGTTGATAGTGGCATTTACATTCTCGGAGGATGTCGATGCAGGTTCTTCCACGTATAGTCCTCCTCCGTCACCCTTGGTTACCTCGTTATATTGCACGATACTTCCGCTCACCAATGCGCCCTCTTCGAGATAGAGTCCACCTCCGGCATCCGTAGCCTTGTTGTTCTGCACCACGCAGTTGCGTATATGGGCATATCCCGTGACGATGGCAGCGCCACCCACACGAGTGTCTGTTCTTTGTACCGTAGATTGCTTCTCGCCGTCGGCATTACCGTCTTCTATGAATAGTCCGTCGAGCACGGCACGGGCTGTCAAGTCCTGCAAGGCATTCAGAGTCTTTATCTCACCCTCTTCGTCAAATGTATTATTGGTGAACGTCACCACATTATATACGTTTACATCCTGGTCGTCAGCCTGATACACACCGCTGAGAGTAGTGCGGTTTTTCAGTATATCACGGTTGTCGGTATAGTTGCCGTTAGAGTCCTTGGTATAGAATCCGTTGTCGTCAGAACTTCTGAAGGCATCGCTATATCCGCCCCACACCTCCACTCCATGAGGCACGATGATAGTATAGTCGCGGGTGTTCACCTCCTGTCCCGAATCCGTCTCCTTGTTGGAGCGGCGAGGGCGATATACAAAGCCAGAATACTGATAAGATACATTCCCGCCTTCATCAGTTGTTTTCTTCTGCGCATCGCCCGCCAACTTCACAATCACCTTTCTCGTTGTCGAAGGATTATCCTCCAAATATCTTCCCGCAGCATCCAGTACCTTCTGCAACTTAGTCCAGCAAGCCGCATTCTCAGGATTAGCCGCCGAGCCAGTACCGCGTCCGTTCTGTGTAACATAGAACACCGCTTGGTCTGCATTTGTAGTCACATCCGGCGTAATACTATAAGCACCATTATACTCGTAAGCACCGATATCCACTGTACAGTCTTGGATACGGTCGGTGAAATCGGCATCAGTATTAGGCAGGTCTATAGTTTCATTTTTTGAGTTCACAGGATTGTTCCAACCTCCATTGACACACTTAGACGAACCCAATAATCTCAAATTTATAGAGCCATCCGTAGCGTATGAACCACCTGCGCTAAATGGATTTGCAAGATCTGTTTTAACTCCATAATAATTATTTAGAGATGAACCTGTTATATGCTTTAATACTTCACCATCTAAATCTGACGCAGTCTGTATATAACAATTATGAAAATCTCGCAAAGTTTGCTTCGCAGAAGAATCTATTGCTCTATTCTCATTACCATAGAATAAACAATTATACATTTCAAGGTTATTGCCACCACCACTGTTACTCCATTGGTACATTCCGTCCTTGTAATTATGGGCAACAGTATTATTATAGAAGATTGCATTTTCCAAGAAAATACCACCACCGTTATGATAGGCCCAATTATTGACAAAAGCAGAATTATATGATGTACCAACTATCATATACATGCCACCGCCATAATTGTCTCTATTATTATTATTTGGTCCGTTTACATTGTTATGAATGACATAAGTATTAATAACATAAGAATTGCTTCCATCACAATATATGCCGCCTCCTCTTGAACGTGTACCCCTATTCCAGCAGTTCTGAACGATGAAGTTCTGAATGGTAACACCTCTGAATATCCTGATACCCGCACCTCCATCACGGTTCGCAGCAATATCCAATATTAAACCGTTTTGTACAGTAAAACCATCCCACATTGCACCCTCATATTCTACATAGTCGGGATATTCTGTGGAACTGTATCTGTAAGTATTTGAATCACTATCACCATTTCCTAAATCACCACCTGTTGGACAACGCGTAGGAAGACATACGTCTGGCTGATAGAGGACAGTTTTTCTAAATGAGGTCAGACCTCCAAAAGTGAATGGATTTAAATTATTTCCATTCCATAGATATTGCGAACTAACCTGAAGAATAGTTTCGTACTTAGTACGGTCAAGTTCCATGTATTTATCCGCAGGCTTAAATGACTTTGAAAGCAGAGGAATACGCTCTGTTTCGCCAGGATTTCCATGATTGGGGAAACCACCTCTAACCACTACCTTGTCCCTTATAACAAAACCCTTTATGTCAGTATATGTACCACCTGCAACCCAAATCTGGATCCGCTCATTTTTCGACAACGAAGCATTTGCTTTAGCGGCTTTTTCAACTGCATATTGCAAACCGCTGACATACTGCTCATATCTGTTGTTCTCTATCTTTGGGTTAGTTCCAGTCTTGTCATTTCCTTTTGAAGACCAGAATGGCCTTGACTGCTCAGACTCCTCTCCGTATGGAATAGTTGTTGACTTGAATCCTCCATTATACTTGGAGTTTGATGTAAGGATCTCCGTGCCATCTTCCTCGACAATAGCTTTATTAGCCTCTTTTGTCACATCATACACAGTATTACCTGCAATGGCATTGCTCCAAGAAGAACCGTCTTTCTTTCCGGCACCATTCTCCGTGACATAAATCACCTTGCCAAACTCCGGCAATGATGTGTTCTCAATGGCACCTATATCAGAAAGACCGCCATAATTTCTCGTCGTTACTGTAGTGAAGTCAACTCCGAAATCGGGATTACTCTCGTTGGCGGCATTCACCATGGGATTGGTGTTCGTAGGCATCCAGTTAGGGTCGCCGCCGTACATCGTCACGTCGCCGTCCTTGTTAACCCCGATGTTGCTCGTGGGGTTGACGAACTTGGGATAGGTGGAGGTATTGGAAGAGTGATAGGAGAACTTGGCGGTGGCAATGTCTGTATTTAAAGACACTCCCAGGTCCATCATATTATTTGTAGATGATGCTCCGTCAGCTACTTCAATAGTTCCATCTGTTGATGTGAGGAAGGTAACCACCTTGGAGTCTGGGTCTGACTCTGTGGCAGTAAGGTCGGTAATCTTCAGATTAGAAGAACCGCTATTTGAGCCATATTTGATATTGGCATGCAGGGCAGTGTTCTTCACCTTGATATTGGCATGGTCTGTAGCCATCACGCCATATCCCACGTTGCCACGGATGAGGCAGTGGTTGAGAGTGAGCGTGGCGTTGCGGCCCGTAGCCTCAACGGTGGCTGCCGCTGCCTGCTGACCTGTCACGGCATTGTTGTGGAAGATACAGTTCTCCACATCCACCTGCATCACGGCACCGGGAGTGTTGCGAAGGAAAAGGGCGGAGCCTTGCGAGGCAGTGCAGTTGGCTACCACACAGTTGCGTATCTTGATGTTCTCCATCGGTTTGTCGGCTTTGCTGTTGATGACAGCGATGCCCGCTCCTCCCTCCAAAGCGAGGGTGGGCAGCACACTGCTCGTCTGGGCATTGGCGAAGTAGAGCTGCAATCCATCCACAATGACGTTAGTCGCTCCATGGCGCACTGTGATGATATGACAACCGTTTTCGGCATAGTCGCTACCAGTGATGTTGGCAGTGATGCGCGTGGGATAAGCCTTGGGATTTCGATTGGAGACATCAGTGCCGGTGAGCGACGAGGCGAAACCGCCATACAGCCGCACATGGCTCGGCAGGTCGATATACGACGAGCGGATATGGGGCAGATAGGAATTTCCCGCCGTTGTGGCAGTGCCCTGCTTGACAAGAATCTGCACGGGGCTGTCTGCCGTTGGATTAAGCGTTTTCACATAATCCAAGGCATCGTTGATATTGCTGAAAGCGTTCTTCCAAGAGCTTCCCAACGTCGCATCATTATCAAGCGACACTACGGCATCAGTGGTGGGGTCGATAAACACTGTCCTTATCTGAGTGGTATTGTCCTCCATGCTTGCCACCGAGGCACTTGCACCTTTAAAGCTATTTGCCACGAAGGCCCCAAGCACGCAACGGGGGGCAAACTGACTGCCTAAGATGTCATCAGTGATATGGGCGGCAACGATGTCATCGCCATCGGTGTCATAATCGCCAGATGTGGGATAGTCGTTGAGCTGCATACCCTGATGACGCAGATATGACGAGGCGCGGG
>CALZMK010000028.1 GCA_945788545.1 uncultured Prevotella sp. | reverse complement strand
CGATAAGTTTCAATATATCAGAAATTTTGTGTAACTTTGCACCCCAAATGGAGAATATGGACAGATTGAAGCCATATAAGATAGACCTTCATGGCTTGAAGGAAGGTGTGAATACCTTGGAATTCAGGCTTGATGACGAATATTTCTCAGCAGTGGAAGCGGAGGATGTTCGTCAAGGTTTATTGGATGCTGTAGTGGAGATTATCCGCAAGGTAAGCCTCTTTGAGGTTAACTTCAATATCAAGGGCACGGTGGTAGTGCCCTGCGACCTCTGTCTTGACGACATGGAGCAGCCGGTGGAGGCGGAAAGCCAACTGGTGGCAAAGTTTGGAAAAGAAAACTCGGAAGACGATGACCTCGTGACCGTCGCTGAGGATGAAGGAATCCTCGACGTATCGTGGTTCATGTACGAATCTATAGTGTTGAATATCCCAATCAAGCACGTTCATGCACCTGGTAAATGCAATCGTGAGATGATGAAAGCGCTGGAAGCGCATTCCGCCACCCGAAGTGACGTTGAGATTGAAGACGCGATAGATCCACGTTGGAGCGAGTTATTGAAAATAAAAGAAAAATAAGATTTAAACATTAAAAAATTATGGCACATCCTAAAAGAAGACAGTCGAAGACTCGTACACTTAAGAGAAGAACTCATGACAAGGCAGTAGCACCTACACTGGCAGTATGCCCCAACTGTGGTGCTTATTACATCTACCACACAGTATGCCCCACATGTGGCTACTATAGAGGTAAGGTTGCTATCGTTAAGGACGAAACGGCTGAATAAATGGGCAAAATCAACGCGATAATCACTGGTGTAGGTGGTTACGTTCCCGATTATGTCCTCAATAATGAGGAATTGTCGAGGATGGTTGACACCAACGACGAGTGGATTATGACGCGTGTAGGAATCAAAGAGCGCCGAATTCTTACAGAAGAGGGACTCGGCACTTCCTATATGGCGCGAAAGGCTGCCAAGCAGCTTATCCAGAAGACTGGTGTCGATCCCGATACTATCGATGCACTCATCGTAACCACTTCTACCGCCGATTACAAGTTTCCATCCACCGCTTCTATCGTTCTTGGCAAATTAGGACTCAAGAATGCGTTTGCATTTGATATGTGGGCTGCATGTTGTGGATTCCTTTATACGCTTGACGTAGCTGCCTCGATGATACAAAGTGGAAGATGCAAGAAGATTATTGTTATCGGAGCTGACAAAATGTCGTCGGTGGTCGATTATAAAGACCGTTCGACATGTGCTCTTTTCGGCGATGGTGCCGCTGCTGTTCTTGTAGAGGCAACTGAAGAAGAAAACATAGGAGTGATGGACGCACATTTCCTAACCGATGGAAAGGGATTGCCTTTCTTGCATATCAAGGCTGGAGGTTCGGTTTGTGCACCCTCGCATTTCACTGTAGATCATCGTCTTCACTACCTGTATCAGGAAGGACGTACAGTGTTCCGTTATGCGGTGACCAGTATGAGTGATGATTGTGCGCTAATAGCCGAGAGAAATGGTCTCAATAAGGACAATATCGCTTTTGTCGTTCCTCATCAGGCCAATATGCGAATTATCGAGGCCGTTGCCAAGAGGTTAGATCTTCCGATGGATCATGTGATGGTAAATATTGAGCATTTCGGTAATACGAGTGCCGCAACGATACCATTGGCCTTGTGGGAAAACGAGAGCAAGCTGAAGAAGGGTGACAACTTGATATTCACTGCTTTTGGCGCAGGATTCGTTCATGGCGCTTCCTACTACAAGTGGGCATACGACGGTGCAGCCGCCGCAGCTCCGGCAAAGTAATCCAAAGAAATTAGCACTATTGGAATATAAGCAAGCGCGCTCCTTCGATAAACATCGCGGGGGTGCGCTTTTTGTCAATTTCATAATTTTTATATGCAATGCATAAGGCAGGATTTGTAAACATCGTAGGTAATCCCAATGTGGGAAAGTCAACACTGATGAACCAACTCGTCGGTGAGCGTATCAGTATTGCCACATTCAAGGCTCAGACCACCCGCCATCGTATTATGGGTATTGTTAATACTCCAGAGATGCAGATTGTCTTTTCCGACACCCCTGGAGTATTGAAACCCAACTATAAGTTGCAGGAGTCAATGTTAGCGTTCTCTGAGTCGGCACTGGCGGATGCTGATGTTTTGTTATATGTTACGGATGTAGTGGAAAATCCAGAGAAGAACAAGGATTTCCTTGATAAAGTAGCAAAGATGTCAGTACCAGTGCTTTTGCTCATTAATAAAATCGACCAGAGTAACCAGAATACACTTGGGGAGATTGTTGATAAGTGGCATTCGTTGCTCCCTAATGCGGAGATCCTGCCGATATCTGCAAAAAACCGTTTTGGTGTTGACATGCTGCTCAAGAGAATAGGTGAGTTGCTGCCCGATTGTCCACCGTATTTTGACAAGGAGCAATTGACCGACAAACCCGCACGCTTCTTTGTCAGTGAGATTATCCGTGAAAAGATATTGCTCTATTATGACAAGGAGATTCCATATTCTGTAGAGGTGAGGGTGGAGCGCTTCAAGGAAGATGAAAAGCGCATACATATAAATGCAATAATATATGTAGAGCGTGACTCACAAAAGGGCATTGTCATCGGTCATCAAGGGGTAGCCCTTAAAAAGGTTTCCACTGAAAGTCGTAAGTCACTTGAGAAGTTCTTTGGCAAGAGTGTTTATCTTGAGATATTCGTTAAGGTGGACAAGGATTGGCGTAGTTCGCAGAAGGAACTCGACAGCTTTGGATATAATCCGGAGTAGGAATTAAGAATTAGGAATTAGGAATTAGGGATTAGGAATTTATTCTTATAATAATATAATTATTGATAATAAATGGGAAACTTAGTAGCAATTGTCGGACGGCCCAATGTGGGCAAATCGACTCTTTTCAATCGACTGACCAATTCCCGCAAGGCGATAGTCAGTGACGAAGCCGGTACGACACGCGACCGCCAGTATGGCAAGTGCGAATGGTGTGGCCGTGAGTTCTCGGTAGTGGATACTGGGGGATGGGTTGTAAACTCAGACGATGTTTTCGAGGAGGAAATACGCAAACAAGTGGTAATTGCCACCGAAGAGGCCGACCTTGTACTCTTCCTTGTGGATGTTCATAATGGTGTGACCGACCTGGATGAGGATGTTGCCCAAATTCTGAGGCGCACAAAACTTCCTGTAATTCTTGTAGCCAATAAGGCTGACAACAATATTGAGCAATATTATGCTGCCGAGTTCTATAAGTTGGGCTTGGGAGATCCTTATTGCATTTCTGCAGCAACGGGCAGTGGAACAGGTGATTTACTTGATTTGGTGCTTGAGAAGTTGAAGCCGGATAACTCTGAAATCCTTGAGGAGGGCATACCCCGCTTTGCCGTAGTAGGTCGCCCCAATGCGGGTAAGAGCAGTATAATTAATGCCTTCATAGGTGAGGATCGTAATATCGTTACAGAGATTGCCGGTACAACACGTGACAGTATTTACACCAGATACGATAAGTTTGGCTTTGACTTCTATCTTGTAGATACGGCAGGTATCCGTAGAAAGAACAAGGTGACCGAGGACTTGGAGTTCTATAGTGTCATGCGTTCCATACGTGCCATCGAGAATAGTGATGTATGTATCTTGATGCTTGATGCCACCCGAGGAATAGAATCCCAGGACATGAATATCTTCCAACTTATCCAGAAGAACAATAAGAGTCTTGTGGTAGTTGTAAATAAGTGGGATCTTGTGGAGGAGAAGTCGCAGAAGGTCATCGACACCTTTACTGATGCGATACGCAATCGTATGGCGCCCTTCACCGATTTCCCCATAGTATTTGCCTCGGCACTCACCAAGCAGCGCATCTTCAAGGTGCTTGAGACTGCCAAGGAAGTGTATCTGCATCGTAAGGCTAAGATTGGAACGACAAAATTGAATGAGGTTATGCTGCCTTTAGTGGAAGCATATCCACCACCATCAATCAAGGGAAAGTATATCAAGATAAAATACTGTTCTCAGCTGCCAAACACGCAGATTCCTTCTTTTGTGTTCTACGCCAACCTTCCGCAGTATATAAAAGAGCCCTACAAGAGATTCCTCGAAAACAAGATTCGTGACAACTGGGATCTTTCGGGTACTCCTATCAATATCTTCATACGACAAAAGTAGAAGTTATCTTAATTAGGAATTAGGAATTAGGAATTAGGAATTAGGGATTAGGGATGAGACATATACTAATAATTATTGCGGTGATGATGTCTCTATTCGCATCATGCGGCGGAGACAATGGGCCAAGTCGTGAGGATTATGCTGCCAAAGCGGCAAAAGAGTACTACGACAGTTTGTTGGCTGGCGGCTATGCTTTTTTCTCCGCTGGTTTCGTAGGCACCGACAGTTTGCCTCCTCATTATCGAGAGCAGCTCGTTGTGAATGCCAAGCAATATATCCTTGAGCAGAAAAAGCAGCATCAGGGAATAAATGGCGTGAATATTGTCACGGCAAAGACAGACAGTGTGACAAAGGTCACCAATGTATTCCTTACACTATGTTTTGGTGATAGTGTGAATGAGGAAATCGTCGTCCCTATGGTTGAAGACAACGGAGTCTGGAAGATGAAGTGACAAGATTGACGACTTGATATAAAAAACAGAGCCACAATGACACTGGGATAAAAGAGTCCTCAGTGCCTTTGTGGCTCTGTTATTTTTATCTATTATCTCTATTTTATTTTTTCCATATAAGTGCTTCTCATTTTCTTCAGCAAGTCGCTGGCAAATATGAAGTCGGCAAGTTTCTGATTGTCAGTTCCCATAATATCCTTGCTTTGTCCTTGCCATTCTTTGTGTCCTTCGTATATGAAAATGATATTTTCCCCGATACCCATCACCGAGTTCATGTCATGGGTATTGATGATGGTGGTAATATTATATTCCTTTGTGATACTGTGAAGTAGTTCGTCGATGACGAGGGAAGTCTTTGGGTCAAGACCCGAGTTTGGTTCGTCGCAGAACAAGTATTGCGGATTGAGTGCAATGGCTCGCGCGATAGCCACACGTTTTTGCATACCGCCTGATATCTCCCCGGGGAATTTTTGCTCAGCATCCACCAGATTGACACGGTCGAGACAAGTGCGTGCCCTTTTAATCCTGTCACGAAGAGTCATGCTTGAGAACATGTCGAGTGGGAACATCACATTCTCCAACACCGTTTGCGAGTCAAAGAGAGCCGCACTCTGGAATATCATTCCCATCTCGCGTCGCAGTGTGATTTTCTCCTTTTTAGTCATCGACACAAAGTCACGTCCGTCATAGAGTACGTGTCCGCTCGTAGGGTCGAGAAGTCCTACGAGATTCTTCATCAGTACGGTTTTTCCCGAACCGCTCTGTCCTATTATGAGGTTCGTCTTTCCGTTCTCGAAGGTGGTAGTGATATCCTTCAGCACCTCCTTGTCTCCAAACGACTTGCACAGATTCTGTATTTCAATCATAATAATCCGAAATTAAGATAATAATTGTGTGAGGAACACGTCGGAGCAGAGAATAAGGACACTGCTCGTAACAACGGCATCCGTACTTGCTTTTCCCACATTCACCGAACCACCTTCAACCGTATATCCGAAATAAGAAGGTACGCTTGATATTATGAACGCAAAGAACAGACTCTTGATGATACTCATCCATACAAACCACGAGTTGAAGCTGTGCTGTAGTCCGAGAGTAAGGTCGTCGGGCAGAAGCACCTGCCCGATGTAAGCCGTACCGTAAGCTCCCAAGATGCCTGATGCCGAACTGAATATCACCAGGAAAGGCATGATTGTGATTAGGCCGAGCACCTTTGGCAGAATCAGATAACATGCCGAATTTACTCCCATGATATCAAGGGCGTCAATCTGTTGTGTCACCCTCATTGTTCCGATTTCCGATGCGATGTTCGACCCCACCTTTCCGGCGAGGATAAGACACATGATAGACGAGGAGAACTCAAGAAGCATGATTTCCCTCGTGGTGTATCCAGTCACCCATCTTGGCATCCATGGACTTTGTATGTTCAGTTTCATTTGGATGCAAATCACCGCACCAATAAAGAAAGAAATTAGTAGTACGATGCCAATGGAATTGACACCCAGTTTTGCCATCTCTTTCACATATTCCTTAAAGAACATCCTGAACCTTTCCGGACGTTGGAATGTTCGCCCCATCAGTATGAGATACTTACCGAATGAGGTCAAAGATTTCGTTATTAACATAATATTTTTCTTTAAATCGGGTACAAAGTTACAGAAAGTTGCAGACAATACAAAAAAAAAACCAAATTATTTTGTTATTTCCGACTTTTACACTACCTTTGCAGCCATATTTATATAATGTAATGGACGAAAATACAACAAAAGAGTGCATGGTGCTCCGCACTGAAGGCTTGGTTAAGCAGTATGGAAAGCGTACTGTAGTCAATGATGTTTCCATCAATGTGAAGCAAGGCGAGATAGTTGGATTGCTTGGCCCAAATGGTGCTGGCAAGACCACGTCGTTTTATATGACCACCGGTTTGATTGTCCCTAATGCCGGACATATCTACCTCGACGACCTCGATATCACCAAGTTCCCTGTATATAAGCGTGCCCGTGCCGGTATTGGATATTTGGCACAGGAGGCGAGCGTGTTCCGCAAGATGAGTGTTGAGGACAATATCATGTCCGTGCTTGAGATGACAGGCAAGCCCCGCTCCTACCAACTTGAAAAGCTTGAGAGTCTGATAGCTGAGTTCCGACTGCAGAAAGTGCGCAAGAACAAGGGCGACCAGTTGTCTGGTGGCGAGCGCCGCCGCACCGAGATTGCCCGTTGCCTTGCCATCGACCCTAAGTTTATTATGCTCGACGAACCCTTTGCCGGTGTCGATCCTATAGCCGTTGAGGATATCCAGCAGATAGTTTGGAAGCTCAAGGACCGAAACATAGGTATTCTCATCACCGACCATAATGTGCAGGAGACACTTAGTATCACCGACCGTGCCTATCTGCTCTTCGAAGGTAGGATTCTCTTTCAGGGAAGTCCTGAGGAATTGGCCGAAAACAAGATTGTCCGTGAGAAGTATCTCAGTAACAGTTTTGTGCTGCGCAAGAAGGATTTCCAGTTGATGGAAGAGGAGCGAAAGGCCAAGGAAGCCGCTGAAAATGACGGATTATGAGCATTAAAAAGGTTAAAAACTGCAAAATATGCAGATATTCGCCCAATTATATGTAACTTTGCACCTCAATTTGAATAACATAATAATATATAAGAAAAAAGAAAGATGAATATTTCATTTGAAAATCCAGACAAAATCAATGGAGTACTGAAAGTCACCATTGAAAAGGATGACTATCAGGGTGAAGTTGACAAAACCCTGAAGAACTATCGCAAGCAGGCCAACATCCCCGGTTTCCGCAAGGGTCAGGCCCCTATGGGTATGATTAAACGTCAGTTTGGCATGCAGGTCAAGATGGACGTTATCAATAAGGTTTTGGGTGAAAAGCTCAATGGCTATATCATTGACAACAAGATTGCCATGCTTGGTGCTCCTATGTCCAATGCTGCCCAGGTTGAGCAGGATTTGGAGAAAGACGGTCCTTTCGAGTTTATCTTCGATATCGCCGTTGCTCCTGAGATCAACATTGAGATCAACGGCAATGACGAGATTGACCATTATTCAATCGAGGTTGACGACAAGTTGGTTGACCAGCAGATCGACATGTTCAGAAGCCGCTCAGGTCACTATGACAAGGTGGATGACTATGATGCCTCACAGAATGATATGCTCAAGGGTGACCTGCGTGAGCTTGATGCCGAAGGCAATGCCAAGGAAGACGGTATTGTAGTTGAGCAGGCAGTGTTGATGCCTGAATATATTAAGGTGGAAGACCAGCAGAAATTGTTCGACGGAGCCAAGGTGGGTAGTGTCATCACTTTCAATCCCAAGAAGGCATATCCCGAGAGCAATGCCGAGATCAAGTCTCTTCTCAAGATTAGTGATGAGCAGGCAGAGGCTCTTGAGTCAGATTTCACATACCTCGTCACCGAGGTGTCGCGTTTTGTCAAGGCCGATGTCAACCAGGAGCTTTTCGACCAGGTATATGGCGAGGGCAACGTGAAGGACGAGGCAGACTTCCGCCAGAAGGTGGCTGATTCAATCAAGGGTCAGTTTGCCAACGACGAGGAGTTCAAGTTTATGCTCGACGTTCGCAAGTATGCCGAGAACAAGGTTGGTGAGGTCACCTTCCCCGATGAGCTTCTCAAGCGCATTATGAAGAGCAACAACCCCGACAAGGACGACAAGTTTATCGAGGATAACTTTGCCGCCAGTGTCAACGAACTTAAGTGGAGCCTTATCAAGAACGAACTTCTCAAGGCCAACAATATCAAGGTTGAGAAGGAAGACGTACTTAAGGTTTGCAAGGATGTTGCCCGCATGCAGTTTGCCCAGTACGGCATGAGCAATGTGCCCGACGAGTATCTCGACAACTATGTTCAGCAGATTATGAAGGAAGAGAAAAATCTCGATTCATATGTTGAGCGCGCATCTGATGTAAAACTTGCCGAAGCACTCAAAAAAGTAGTTAAATTGAATGAAAAAACCGTCACTTTGGACGAGTTTAACAAGTTAATGTCAGAAAAATAAGATTTTTTAGGAAAAAAACCTCATAAAATAGAAGGTTATCGACTTTTTTTATTAATTTTGTTCCACGAACGAAATGAAAAGGTCGATAGCCTTCTATTTTTGTCAATATATTATACGTAAAAAATGATTTGAAACATATAAGATTATGAATGATTTTAGAAAATATGCTACCAAGCATCTCGGTATAAACGGGATGGTCTTGGATGATGTAGTGAGCCAGCAAGCCCAGTATCTCAACCCATATATATTGGAGGAGAGACAACTTAATGTTACCCAGATGGACGTGTTCTCGCGCCTTATGATGGACCGCATCATATTCCTTGGGACACAGATTGACGATTACACCGCCAATACCCTTCAGGCACAGTTGCTCTATCTCGACTCTGTAGATCCGGGCAAGGACATCTCCATATATATCAATTCCCCTGGTGGAAGTGTTACTGCAGGATTGGGTATCTACGACACAATGCAGTTTATCAGCAGCGATGTTGCTACCATCTGTACTGGTATGGCAGCCTCAATGGGTGCCGTGCTTCTCGTGGCAGGTCAGGAAGGCAAGCGTTCAGCCCTTCCTCATAGTCGCGTGATGATCCACCAGCCCCTTGGCGGTGTCCAGGGACAAGCCTCCGATATCGAAATCGAGGCAAAGGAGATAATGAAGTTCAAGAAGGAACTCTATACCATTATCTCAAATCACTCACATACTCCATTCGAGAAGGTGTGGAATGACTCCGACCGTAATTATTGGATGACTGCAGAAGAAGCACGCGAGTATGGAATGATAGACAAGGTATTGATAAGAAAGAAGAATGATGAGGAAAACATGTAGTTTCTGCGGTCGCAGTGAGAAGGATGTACAGTTGCTTATAACTGGCCTTAACGGCAATATCTGTAATAATTGTACCGAGCAGGCATACAGAATATTGCAAGAGTCGGCGGTTGGTGCAATGAAGAAGAAGGACGAGAAGGCAGCCAAGGCCCTCAAGGTGCCAAAGCCCAAGGAGATAAAGGCATATCTCGACCAATACGTGATTGGTCAGGAAGATGCCAAGCGCTTTCTTTCCGTTGCCGTATATAATCACTACAAGCGCCTCAAGCAACCGGAAGATCCCGACGGAGTGGAGATCGAGAAGAGTAATATAATAATGGTGGGAAGCACAGGTACCGGTAAGACTCTCCTTGCCCGCACCATTGCCAAATTGCTCGATGTGCCATTCACCATTGTCGATGCCACGGTATTCACCGAGGCGGGATATGTAGGTGAGGATGTTGAGAGTATATTGTCGCGCCTGCTCCAAGTGGCTGATTATGATGTGGATGCAGCCCAGCGCGGTATCGTTTTCATCGACGAGATCGACAAGATTGCACGCAAGGGCGACAACCCCTCAATCACTCGTGATGTCAGTGGCGAGGGAGTTCAGCAATCCATGCTCAAACTCCTTGAGGGCACAGTTGTGAATGTCCCACCAAAGGGTGGCCGCAAGCATCCCGACCAGGACTATATTCATGTTGATACGCGCAATATCCTGTTTGTATGTGGAGGAGCATTCGAC
>CALZMK010000027.1 GCA_945788545.1 uncultured Prevotella sp. | reverse complement strand
CGGCAATATCCATTAGTCGCTGACGGGCCTCGTAGGTGGCCCATGCTATATGCGGAGTGATATAGGCATTGGGGGCAGAGAACAGAGGATTGTCTTCTGCGGGCGGTTCCTTACACATCACGTCGGCTCCATATCCTCCAAGCTGTCCGCTGCGCAAAGCATCTGCCACATCCGCCTCGTTGACAAGTGGACCACGACCGGTATTGATAAGCAATGCCCCTGGTTTCATCTTGGCGAGAGCGGATGCATTGATCATCTCGCGCGTGGAGCGATTGAGAGGACAATGCAGAGAAAGGATATCGCTCACGGAGAGAAGACCTTCGAACGTGGTCTTCTGAATGCCCTCAGGCAGGTCGGAAGCTGCCTTGCTGGTGAATGCAAACACCTCCATACCAAAACAGCGTGCGAGACGTGCTACCTTCATTCCGATGCTGCCAAGGCCTACAATACCCATGGTCTTACCTGCAAGTTCGATAAGTGGTGTATCCCAATACACGAAATCGGGATTGGAACTCCATCTGCCATTGCGGTTTTGCTGGGTATAATGCTCCACCCTGTTGGTCATGGCAAGTATGTGGGCAAATGTCATCTGAACAACACTATCGGTGCTGTAAGCCGGTATGTTGGTGACAAAAATGTCGAGATCGGATGCTGCGTCAACATCCACGACATTATATCCAGTGGCAAGTACACCAATATACTTCAGTCGAGGCAATGACACTAGAATTTGCTTGTTAAACACTACTTTGTTTGTTAGTACTATTTCCGCGTCGAAACAGCGGTCGATGACGTCTTCGGGAGCTGTGCGAGGATATACCTCCACATCTCCGAGCGCCTCGAGATTTTCCCAAGACAGATCGCCTGGATTTAATCCATAGCCATCTAATACAACAATCTTCATAATAACTACACCTTTTTATATTTATAATTAGGAATGAGGAATTCTTTAATCCTTTAATTCTTTAATCCTTTAATTTTTTAATTCTTTCAAAGATCTTCGCCTCTGCCGCCGAATGGGGCTGTGGCTGCCATATCTGCTGGTTCTTCAACTCATCTGGCATATACTGCTGGGCTACATAATGACCAGGATAGTCGTGGGGATAGAGATACCCGTCGTGATACCCTAAGTCGGCCATTAACTTGGTGGGCGCATTGCGCAGATGGAGAGGCACAGGTTGATTGCCTGTGCGCCTCACGAGGTCGAGAGCCTTATCGATGGCGAGATAAGCGCTGTTGCTCTTCTCGCTTGTAGCAAGATAGACGGTTGCCTCGGCGAGTGGTATTCTTCCCTCGGGCCATCCTATCTTGTTGACCGCATCGAAGGCGGCATTGGCAAGAAGAAGGGCATTGGGATTGGCTAAGCCGATATCTTCGGCCGCACTAATCACCAGTCGGCGGGCAATAAACTTCGGGTCCTCGCCTCCCTCTATCATACGAGCAAGCCAATAGAGGGCAGCATCAGGATCACTTCCCCTGATACTCTTGATGAATGCCGAGATGATGTCGTAATGCATTTCGCCATCCTTGTCGTAGGCAAGGGGATTCTGCTGCAGGCGGCTCACCACTATATCGTCGGTAATGACAACATCACCGTCGGGGGATGCCTCTACCACCAGTTCCAGGATATTGAGCAATTTTCGCGCATCGCCCCCACTATATCTTATCATTGCAGCAGTCTCGCGGAGTTCTATATGTCGCTCGCGCAGCATCACATCTGTATGTATTGCCCTGTCGAGCAACTGCAGGAGGTCGTCCTTGTCGAGCGACTTCAAGACATATAGCTGACATCGCGAGAGCAACGGGCGTATCACCTCGAATGATGGATTCTCGGTGGTGGCTCCGATGAGAGTGACGATGCCTCTCTCCACTGCCCCGAGAAGCGAGTCTTGTTGTGACTTACTGAATCGATGAATCTCGTCGATGAAGAGTATGGGCGAGGCTTCGTTGAAGAAGCGCCCCTTCTGAGCCTTCTCAATCACATCGCGCACATCCTTTACTCCACTCGTCACTGCGCTGAGAGTGAAGAAGGGGGTCTCGAGCTTGTTGGCTATTATCTGAGCCAAGGTGGTCTTGCCCACTCCCGGTGGTCCCCATAATATAAAAGAGGTGATGCGGCCTGCCTCGATCATCTTGCGAAGCACCGCATTTTCTCCTACAAGATGCTTCTGTCCGATGTAGTCGTCGAGCGTCCGTGGTCGCAATCTTTCTGCCAATGGTTGTGCCATAAGGTCGTATTTTTATATCTTTTTCAGTGCAAAATTAATAAATTTAGGTCTAACAACCAAAAAAAATGCCCAAAATCTTGGATAAATAAAATAAAGTACTTACATTTGCACCCACAATTCAATAGAAACAAGAAAAAAATAGAAATAAATGAAACAAGAAGGCAACAAAAAAGCTGTAAGTTTGAAAACACTTACCAAGAGTAATGTCTGGGATATCCAGGAGAACGACATCTTCCGTATGTTGGACGGAATAGACAAGGATGCTGAGGCCAAGGAAAACATCAGGAAATATGTGGAAATTATCAAAACCGCATTCCTGTTGGAAGAACTAAAGGACGACGCAACATTGTTCAAGGGCAAATACGAAAAGATGGGTTATAAGATAGCTATCATCACATTCGACGAGAAGAACAAGATTGTATGGGCCATCAAGAAGCGCCCCATAGCAAGAGTGTCTGACCTCAGCTATGAAAATATCACGCATATCTCGGCTGCCAAGCTGTGCGAAGTGCTTGGCCGCAATTTCGGTGGCGGATGGGATTCGCTGTCACAGAGTGTAAGGGATATCATCGAGAGTGGATTTGACATCTCAACCACCACGCTGCCGAGCAATCGTCTGCACAAACCTGGCGGCATGTACGACAAGAAGGTGAACGACGGATACGAAGTGCTTGAAGTGCCTAAGGGCACATGGACCGAGGCTATATTCGTGAAGGTGAAACCTCAACAGGAGAAGCTGAGAATGCAGTTCCAAACTCATGACGAGGACGAGATACCAGAAGACACATTCAACCGTCCGGACGAGGATGACTTGGAGATTGCAGAACCGACAGACTTTGATGATGACGATCTCAACGAGGACACCTACCGCACTACATTCAATATCAGCGAAGATCTTGACGAGGATGCGGAAGGCCTTGAAATTGCCGACGAGGATTAACTAAGTCATTTGACTGTCATGCGGATGGTCAGTTGACTGTCATATGGAAGCAACCCTGCTTCACCTCATATTTGATATAGCAGCGTTTTTGCTGACGAAAGTCGCGGAGGACTTCGGAGAGCACCCATTTCAATGTGTCGTTGCGCACTGCACGGCGCGAGGGGCCTTCGGGGTCTTCCACTGTTATATAACGGTTGTAGCACAGGTCGAATGTAGTGCCATATAGATGACAACTGTTCTCTGTGGCATTTTGATTGCGATTGCGCAACTTCTGCACGTCATCCTTGGTGCGCAGAACACTGGTGACGATAATCTTGTGAAGTGGAATGCCCTTTATGGTGAGCGAATCATAGAAAGCCCTGCCTATGTCCTGAAGCAACACTGACGCACGCGGCACAAGATAAGGGATGCTGTTGTTGAGTTTGTCAACATGAAAATAGGGATTGGCTCCTATATATACTAATTCCTTCTTGCGCGACTCGGCTTCTTTTCTGTCCTTAACAGCCGACACACCGTATTTGGCTGCAGCCGCCATCTGCACACTGTTGCTGTCGGGGAAGGTGGTCTTGAATGCGGGAACACTAAAAATCCTGTTTTTCACAAGTGTGCCGTCGGAATTATACCACTTGGATGATACAGGACTGTTCACGTCGATAGTAGTACTGTCGGAGTTTTCTGCCACTCCCGATACAGGGCGAGCCACACCCGGAAACACTACTCTCACAAGCGCAAGAAATGCCACTGTGGCGGCGAATCCCTGCAGATATCTCTTCTTGGTAATCTTCATTTTTCTCATATTTTGCTGCAAAGGTACTTCTTTTTCTGAATAAATCAACAAAAATAGTCGGAAAAATTTTGTAGTGTGATTGATTTGATGTAATTTTGCAGCAAAATTTGAAAATAACAATAAAAAAAGGCATAAACATTGATTGAGAAACATATTGTACTCGAAGACATCGACCCTGTCATCCTATACGGGGCAGGCAATAATCATCTGCAGATGATAAGGGCATTGTTCCCTAAACTCAGGATTGTGGCCCGCGACAACGTGATACGCGTGTTGGGCGACGAGGAGCAGATGTGCGCTTTCGAGGAAAACATAGAGACCATGAGACGGCATGTTCTCAAGTTCAACCGAATAGGCGAAGAGGACATACTGGAAATCGTGAAGGGCAAGAAGACCGCCAACGAAATGCCCGAGGGAGTAGTTGTATATACCATGGCGGGCAAACCGGTGAAACCACGCAGCGAGAAACAGCAGCAACTCGTTGACGCATTCAACAAGAGCGACATGGTATTCGCCGTAGGTCCTGCCGGAACGGGAAAAACCTATCTTAGCATAGCCCTTGCGGTGAAAGCACTCAAGGAAAAGACGATTAAGAAAATCATTCTCAGTCGTCCTGCAGTAGAGGCCGGAGAGAAACTGGGATTCTTGCCTGGCGACATGAAAGACAAGATCGACCCGTATCTCCAACCACTCTACGACGCCCTGGAGGACATGCTCCCGGCGGCAAAGTTGCAGGACATGATGGAGAAACATGTGATACAGATAGCCCCTTTGGCATTTATGCGTGGCCGAACACTCAGCGACGCCATTGTCATCCTCGACGAGGCACAAAACACCACCTGCGCCCAACTCAGGATGTTCCTCACCCGAATGGGATGGAACTCCAAAATGATAATTACAGGCGACATGACACAGATTGACTTGCCAAGCCACACCAAGAGTGGACTGAAGGAGGCGCTTGAGATACTGAGGGACATAGAGGGCATCAGTGTTGTGGAATTAGGACAGAAAGACATAGTGCGACACAAACTTGTGACGCGCATAGTAAATGCATACGAGAAGAACGAAAAACAAAAAAATACAAAACAATGAAAGCATTAACAAGAACTGACTTCAATTTTGAGGGACAGAAGAGTGTGTACCACGGAAAGGTGCGCGACGTGTATAACATCAATGACGACCTGATGGTGATGGTTGCTACAGACAGAATATCGGCATTCGACGTTATCCTGCCAAAGGGTATCCCATTCAAAGGCCAAGTGCTCAACCAGATTGCTGCAAAGTTCCTTGACGCTACAAGTGACATTTGCCCAAACTGGAAACTGGCTACTCCCGACCCAATGGTGACAGTGGGACTGAAATGCGAGGGATTCCGCGTTGAGATGATCATCCGCTCCATTCTCACCGGTTCGGCATGGCGTGAATACAAGAACGGATGCAGGGAGATATGCGGTGTCAAGCTTCCCGACGGAATGAAGGAGAACGAGCGTTTCCCCGAACCAATCATCACTCCTACCACCAAGGCCGACGAGGGTCACGACATGAATATCTCAAAGGAAGAGATTATCGCACAGGGACTCGTTGACAAGGAAGACTATGAGATAATGGAGGATTACACCCGCAAACTGTTTGCACGCGGTCAGGAGATTGCCGCCAAGAGAGGTCTTATCCTCGTTGACACAAAATATGAATTCGGAAAGCGCGACGGTAAGGTGTATCTCATCGACGAGATTCACACTCCCGACTCAAGCCGCTATTTCTATGCCGACGGATATGAGGAGAAGCTCGCTAAGGGTGAGCCTCAGAAGCAGCTCTCAAAGGAGTTTGTGCGCCAGTGGCTTATCGAGCACGACTTCATGAACGAACCAGGACAGACCATGCCCGAAATCACCGACGAATATGCAGAGAGCGTGAGCGAACGCTATATCGAACTCTATGAGCATATCACCGGTGAAACATTCGACAAGGCTGCCGAGGATGGCGACATTGCAGCACGCATTGAGAAGAACGTGGCGGAGTGGCTGAAATAATAAATATATATATATGTACAGAAGTAATACTTGCGGAGAGCTGAGACTCTCCAATGCCGGACAGGTGGTGACACTTGCCGGATGGGTGCAGCGCACAAGAAAAATGGGTGGCATGACATTCGTTGACTTGCGCGACAGATATGGCATCACACAGTTGGTGTTCAACGAGGCTGTTGACAAGGAACTCTGCGAGCGCGCCAACAAACTCGGACGTGAGTACTGCATACAGGTGGAAGGAACTGTAAACGAGCGCGAGAGCAAGAACAAGAATTTGCCTACAGGCGATATTGAAATCATTGCCTCAAGTCTTAACATCCTTAGCGAGAGCATCACACCTCCGTTCACCATCGAGGACAATACCGACGGAGGCGACGACATACGCATGAAATTCCGCTATCTCGACTTGCGCCGCAATGCTGTGCGCAAGAATCTCGAATTGCGTCACCGTATGACTATCCTCATTCGCAATTTCCTCGACTCAAAGGACTTCATCGAGGTAGAGACTCCTATTCTCATCGGTTCAACCCCAGAGGGCGCACGCGACTTTGTCGTTCCATCTCGAATGAATCCAGGACAGTTCTATGCTCTGCCTCAGAGCCCGCAGACATTGAAGCAGTTGCTGATGGTGAGCGGATTCGACCGCTACTTCCAAATAGCAAAGTGCTTCCGCGACGAGGACCTCAGAGCCGACCGTCAACCAGAGTTCACACAGATAGACTGCGAGATGAGCTTTGTCGATCAGGAGGATGTCATCAGTCTGTTTGAGGACATGGCGCGCCATCTCTTCAAGGAGGTGCGCGGAGTGGAACTGCCAGCAAAACTGCAACAGATGACATGGCACGAGGCTATGCGCAGATTCGGTAGCGACAAGCCCGATTTGAGATTCGGCATGGAGTTTGTTGAATTGATGGATGTGATGAAGATCGGAACATTCTCAGTATTCGACCAAGCTGAATATATCGGTGGTATCTGCGTACCGGGATGCGCCAACTACACTCGCAAGCAGCTCGACCAACTCACCGACTTTGTCAAGCGTCCACAGGTGGGAGCCAAGGGACTCGTGTATATCAAGTACAACGAGGACGGCACCATCAAGTCGAGTGTTGACAAGTTCTATGGCGAGGACACTCTGCTCAAGGTGAAGGAGAAGATGGGCGCCAAGGATGGCGACCTCGTACTGATATTGAGTGGCGACAAGGCAAACAAGACACGCACACAGCTCTGCACATTGCGTCTGGAGATGGGCGACCGTCTCGGATTGAGAGACAAGGACAAGTTTGAGTGCCTGTGGATTGTGGATTTCCCATTGTTTGAGTGGAGCGACGAAGAAGAGCGCCTGATGGCCACCCACCATCCGTTCACCCTGCCCAACCCCGCCGACATCCCACTGCTCGACGAGCATCCCGAACAGGTGCGCGCCATGGCATACGACTTCGTGTGCAACGGTATTGAGGTAGGCGGCGGCAGTCTCCGTATCCACGATGGCAAGTTGCAGGAGAAGATGTTCAAGATTCTTGGCTTCACCCCCGAAAGGGCAATGGCTCAGTTTGGCTTCCTCATCAACGCATTCAAGTATGGTGCCCCACCCCATGCCGGACTGGCATTCGGTCTCGACCGCTTCGTGAGCATTATGGCAGGCCTTGACAGTATCCGCGACTGCATTGCGTTCCCGAAGAACAATAGCGGACGCGATGTCATGCTCGACGCTCCAGGCGAACTTGACCCGAAACAGCTTGATGAACTGCAACTTAAGGTTGACCTACGTCAAGAATAATGATAATATGATAAAAAAATGGCATAATTTCTTGTATATCAGTAGAATTATATCTAATTTTGCAGTGGATATTTAAAATATTCATAAATAATACGAGAGAATATTAATTTTTTTAGAGAATTATGGCAGAAAAGAAAACAACAACAAAAGAGACTGCAGCAAAGAAGACTACAGCCGCTAAGAAGACAACTTGCAAGAAGGCTTGCGCAACAAAGGCAGCAGCCGTAGTAGAGTATAACGCTGAGAATGTTGGTTTCAAGGCAGGTGATGTTTATCAGGCACTTGCATCGGCAGAGAAGGCTCTCTCTATCAAGGAGATTGCCAAGGCTGCTAAGATTTCTGAGGAAGAGACTCTGCTCGGTATGGGCTGGCTTTTCAAGGAAGGAAAGATCACTTCAGCTGAAGGCAAGGTTGCCCTCATTTAAGGCTGGCACAGTTAAAGCAAATACAAGGGAAGGCTGGCATTCATTGCCGGCCTTTCTTGTCTTTTATTAGTAACAATTTTCCTAATGGCGACATACGACGAACAGATTATCACAATCCTTGCCAAAGCCGGCGAACGTGGAATGAGTGTGAAGAAAGTGAGTATGCAGATATATAATATCAACTGCACACTTTTCTCCACCCCCGATTTCAAAGATATTCATAAGTATGTTCAGCAGTTTCTATTCAGAAACTCCCGATTGTCGCAGTCCCTCTTCTGCAGTGATATAAGAGGTATATACAAACTCAACCCCAATTCGGCTCGGGCGCAACAGCTTGTCCTTAATTTTGCAGATAAAGACAATGAGGAAGAAGAGGAGGAAGTGGACGATTCCAGTAAATCCTCGTCTGACCTCTCGCTCAGTCTGTTCGACGAATTGTTTTGATAATTCTTGCCGGCACTCCACCCACAACGGTATAGTCGGGAACATCCTTTGTCACCACAGCTCCTGCTGCCACAACCGAATGTCTGCCAATGTGCACCCCGGCGGTAATCACTGCATTGGCGCCTATCCACACATCATCGTCAATACGTATCTCAGCAGTTTCCACTCCCTGTTCATCAATACGCAAGTCCGTATTCTCGAAATTATGATTCAGTGCAGATACTGTTATCCCCTGGGCCAGGTTGACATGACTACCGATAGTAACAGGCCCAATCACCGTGCAGTGAAGGCCTATCCTCGTATAGTCGCCAATAATGACGTCACCCACGGCATTGTTTATGCATGAATACGACTCCACCACACTGCGTTTCCCGATTGAGAAACGGCGATAAGGCGGAGTGTCCATTCGCACCGAACTGTATATCTTCGCACTCATGGCCCTATGCTGATAGAATGGTGCCAAGAGGCGCACATACCAACGAGGACGCGTGAGGCGCTGATTCATTATCAGAAAGTCAACAATGCGTTTAATCCCGCCATTGGCCTTCATCATCTCTCTGATTCCATTTCTGTCCATAAGCCATTAAGAAAATTCGTTATTCACTTCCTCATAAAGCGAGAGAAGCGACTCGGCGGTTTGATTCCACGAGAACATCTTAACACGTTGTAATCCGTATTCTCTTATCCTCGAATAATACTCGCCGTCATTCTCCAGGCGCAACATCATGTCGGTGATACTATTACTGTCGGTGGGATCGATAAGAGCGGAATCCACACCAGCCACCTCAGGCATAGATGATGTGTTGCTTGTAATCACTGGTGTGCCGCATGCCATAGCCTCAAGCAAAGGTATTCCGAAACTCTCGCGAAGCGACGTGTAGAGGAATGCAAAAGCAGCGTTATATACCGACACAAGATCCTTGTTGTCAACATATCCTGCCGGAACAATGTATTCGCGTGCATACTCAATATCATTGCGCCTAAGGATGTCGTCGATTATCTCCATGCTCAAGTCTGCCACAAGCAGTTCGCGCTTCAACGCCGACAACTTAAGATACTTGGCATAGGCCACGATGGTGCGCTCGGAATTCTTCTTTGGGTCGGTATTGCCGAGAAAGAAGAAATAACCGCTCTTGCGAATATATTTGCCATAGGCGCAATCATTGTCATTGATTGGTTGAAACCACTCGTTATATCCATTGTAAATCATCCGCATTTTACGGCGGGGGATATTCAAGTTGCTAATGATATTTTCATACTCATAATTGGACACTGTGATGATCTTTCGGCACTTGTTGAGTATTCGCGGTACGACAAGACGGCGATAAAGCCATCCCATATTCTGATATAGCGACTTGTTGCTCTTGTCGCGTGGCTCCAGGTATATGATGTCGTGAAGGGTGAGAACCAGTGGAATGGAAGTGAACATAGGGGCAGTGTTACTTGTGCAATGCAAGATATCCACACCAAGACAATTTGCCGCACGAGGCAGAGCCCATTGCTCCCAAAGAGGGTATGACGGACAATTCACCTCGATGACGTGGAAATTGTATGTGTCATTGACACAATGGTCGGGACCCGGTTTTACGAATATATAGTATTCATTACGCGTGTCTATCTTCTGAAGATGAAGAATCTCCTTCAGAACTACATAGTCCATACCATGCTTGTTGTTGCGGAAAATCCGCTGTGCCTCAATACCGATTTTCATTGGTTTCGTATTTATATAAACAAAAAAAGAACATGATTCATTCATGTTCTCAATTTCAGCGGTGCGTACGGGACTCGAACCCGTGACCCCATGCGTGACAGGCATGTAT
>CALZMK010000026.1 GCA_945788545.1 uncultured Prevotella sp. | reverse complement strand
ATTCACTTATTGTTAGAGAGTTGTTCTGTTACGAATTTCAATATCAACATTGGGTCGAAGTACTTGCCGTCTATCCACCTACATGAGATGTGTAGATGTGGTCCCGTTGACCTCTTGCCTGAGTTGCCGCTGATGGCGATGAGTTGGCCGGCATTGATGCGCTGCCCTTTCCTTGCCATCACCTTTGATAGATGCAAATAGGAGCATACACAGATGCCATGGTCAATACTCACGTAATACCCTCCATTCTCTGAGTAGGAAGCTGCCGTTACTTGCCCTGGGAGCATAGAATACACATTCTCGTATCTGGCTCTCAAATCCAGTCCACTGTGCATCCTTTTTCTGCGCTTATCCATCGGATCCTTGCGGATGCCGAATGGTGATGTCACGCGCATTGCTCTAAGTGGGTAAGCCACCATGGGCATATATGCACGCAGGCTATCAACAGGCGGACTCATTACATCATCTTCGTCAATTACATCTTCGAACTCATCTGAGGATGGGGCTTTACTCTCCACGTTAGCACGAGGCTTGCGGTAGTTATACCCGACCGTATTGAAGGGAGATGCGCCTTCCGTCTGTGCCGTGCAGTCAATATGAATGAACACACCGACCATAGCAAAGACGAGTATACACCTCCTCCTATGCAAAGGTACAAATAATTCCGCTAATACCCAAACAATTAAGGTAATATCTGATCTTACATAAGCTGTTTTTCTTTTTATTTTACAATGCGGATGTACGCTCATTTCAATGGGTTAATCTGAAAACAAATTCTTGTATAGCCGCTTCGCAATTTGGGCAACTTTGGATATATACCTTGGGTCTTCTGCATACCCGATGCGTTTGAGGAAATGCAGGTAGTTTCCACCTCGATACCGGTATTGTATCATGCGTTTATACCCAACCACGCTATCCTCCCAGCTCGCAAACCGATAATAGTCCCTACTCTTACTATCATACAACCCGAACAGGTTGTTATACTCCTTGCAGACATGGCTGCTGAAATTGCCAGTCTCCAATACGGCTTGTGCGAGCACAAACAGTTTGTTTGAAAGTCCCACCTCTCCAAGTACGTCTTTCAAACTCTCTAGATTAAGCTCTCTTGGTGCCCAGTCTGCATAACTGAGCACATTCAGGTTATTACTGGATGGCTTTTGACAAGCCAAGCTATCTCTTGTTGCCACCTTCTTCTCGTAGTAGGCTATCAGCCTCTCTATATCCTCCACCGACATTCTTCCTTGTGCATAAGAGCCAGTCGTGTCGGCTTGTTCTTGCACATCATCAGCCACCTCTTCAACCAGATAATTTGTTGAAGAAGGAGTAACAGTGTTGAACGAACAAGCCTTCTCCTGAGCAGTGGCGTGAGCCATCGTGACAGAGAATAGCAATGATGCGATTATTGATTTTCTTTCCATACTGCAAAGTTACCAGCCTTTTCACCTCTTTATAATATAAGCCGCTTATAACCTTATTTTGTTGGGTAATACCAGCATCATTGGTTCTAATCGCTCATTCAATTAGAACCAATACAGATATTATCCTTGTAAACTTAATGTATTGGGCGACGTTTTTCTATTTCCTCTATATTCAAGAGTTCCTTTGCTAACAGAATTTATCATCAAAACGTGTATCGCATGACAGAAAAAAGATTCCATAGGGAAGAATATCCATTAGACATCCTCGGTGAGTTTGGACTCACCGAGGAGATGATTTTAGACCTTCCTGATTTTGTCCACGACAAAATCGAGATGGGTGGTCTGTCACCATTGCTTCCCATTTCCATCAAGCAGCCCTTCGGCTTCACCCATTGCTATGCCAGGTTCTGCCTGGTAGAGACCAGCTATGGTGTTGAAGCGTTGTTCCTTCCCAAACTCAAGGAGGTTGACATCACTCAGTTTGATGAGCATGACCAGCAACTGCTTCTCACTGGCAAAGCCATCGTTGCCGACATCGTAGAGGACGACGAAACCGTCAAAGCCTTTGTGCAGATAGACAAGGACACCAACAGCGTGGTCTATACTCCTACGCAAATTATCGGACGCAACCTGCAGACCATCTGCAGCGAGTTCGACTTGTCGGGCGACGATTTGCAAGGCTTCTGGACTGGTGGCTTGGTCACTGTGGAAGTACCCGACTTCAAGGGAACGCCCACGATGGTCACCATTGGTGTGAACCTCCTGTCAGAAAGAGGTGTGGAGATAGTCCCTGGTGATGCCTATCGATGGGAAAAGGTCGTGCGTCAGCCCATTCCAGAGTATTCCTTTGGCAACGACGGCTGCTGGATCAACAGAAACGGCGTGCTGTCGTATGTCCCCGATAACGAGTTCACCCAAGACATCATTGATGCCATGGAGCGCAACGCCCATGCCAACGGCATTCCGGTGGAAGAACTGCGAGAGAGCGAGCAGCGTCCATATCATCAGGAAAGCTACCAGTCAGAAGAAACGCGCCAACTCACCCGATAACCATTTATCAACAATAAAAATCATATCACAATGAATTATCCCGATTACGACACCCTGCGAGAGCAATACGAAGCAGGAAACATTTCGGCTGTGGATTTTGTCATCCAGCAGTCGCCAGAGATTACCGAAGACTACAACCAGTTCTGCCGCGACGAGGGTCTCGATCCCGACAGCGACAATGCCGCCAAAGCCTTCATGGACTTCCGTGAAGAGCTGTTTGAAGAGAGTATCAGCAACTAATCCATCACTTTCAATCACTACCAATCATGAGCATCCGTTCAGAAGCTATGCCCTACAGAGGAGAGTTGTCCTATCATCTTCAGGACCTTCTGCGTAGGAATGGCATAAGAGCCCAACTTGCCGTTCAGGGAGACCGATACCTGCTGATTGTGCAAGGCCACGACTCACCTTTGTTGGAATATCCCATCAGTGAACAGCAGTTTCGGGCTCTCGCTGACGGAGGCACCAACTACGCCAACAAGAATGCCTATAAGACCTTCAACAACATTGTAGGCAAGGATTTCGATATGCCATCGTCCTATGTCGCCGCCCGTAATGTCAACGGACGTGTCGCCATGGGACTGCATGGTTACAGAGAACGTTACCTGGGCTGGACACCGAGAATGCAGGATGGTTTCCACCTCCGCAGAGTGGCCGGTGTCGCCATGGTACCCGAACATGCCGACGGACGTTTGCGTCCAGGCGAACTCAAAAGTGGCAGCTACGGCTACTATTATAAAGGTCGGCAGGAAGCACCAGCAGTACAAGACCCGTTGAAAGACCTGCAGAATGTCTTTCCACCCGTGGTTGCCCGTCCGAGACCGCAGGAACCGGCCAAGCCATACAAAGACCTCGTCACATCTGATGTCTATTTCACCAATGAGAAGTGGCAGGAATGCCTGTCTTCCCATGGTATCGTCATCGATGCAGAGAAGAAGACGCTGACCATCCAGTCCACTGCCACGCAGCAGGACTTTGTCTATGACCTGAGCGACGAAGAGCTGAGCAAACTCACCGACAACTCCCTCAAGAGCACACCTATGCAGGATCGCCTTGACGTGATGAACCATGTCATCAGCAGTGACTTCCAAGAGCAGATTACCAAGGATATGCTCAACAGTAAAGAGCAGATAGCCATCAGTCTGAAGCCCGAAGTAGAAGCCTCCATGAGGCAACGCATGGAAGAAGACCAACCGCTTGTTGTCAGTGACCCACTCAACGAACGCCAGCACGTTGCCCCTACGCTTGACCCCAACCAGGGCTATACCGATGGTCAGACTGTGGATGAAAGCAAGGGCTGGTATCGTGAAGGCAAGCACGGCAGAGAGGTCGAAGTCGGAGACATCTGGGTAGAAAAGGCTCCTGTTCAACCTAAGGAGGGAGATAAGCCCAAAAAGGACGATGAACAGAAGTTTACCTACAAGATGAGCGCCGTCATCAATGGCGAAGTCATCACCCATGAGATCAGCAAGAAGCAGTATGACAAGTTCCTTGCTGTCGATGACTACCAGCGTCAGCGCATGATGTCAAAAATCTTCAAGGAGGTGGATATGAAGTCGCGCCCAGAGATGCGTGAGCGTTTCAACCTCGGTGCTTTCCTTGGCGCAGGACTCTATGCCACCCGTGAAGCCAATATGCTTGGCGCTGACATCGCCCACAATATCGAACACATCAAACATCCGCATGGCCCCGCGCCCGAGATACACCAGGAGGTGCATGGCACAGCCCGCATCTACGTCAAACCCGGCGTGGACTCGCCGCAAGACATTGCAGCGCGAGCATTCGATGCTGGTCTCAATGCAGGCAGCCACAATCATGGCATGGGTCACGGAAGATAAAAATGTTCTTTTCACTCATAGCTTAACAATGTCTGACCAACTCACATACGACGACTTCAAGGCACGCATTGATATTCAGGACGTGCTGAGAGACGCAGGCTATCACTTCCACCGACGTGATGGCTTGCGCTATCCGTCGTATGTGCGGTTGGACAGCGAAGGCCGCCGTGTGAAAGGAGACAAGTTCATCGTCACGCAGAACGGCAAGTGCTGTTTCCAGCCGCCACAGCAGAAGGTGTACAACGTCATCTCCTTCATCACCGAGCACCCCGAGTTCTTCTCAGAGTACCAGGCAGGTATGAATCCCCATCACCTCGTGAACCTCGTCTGCAACCGATTGCTGAACCAACCTATAGAATACAATATGCGCAATATCATCAAGCCCAAAAGAGACATAAAGCCCTTCGACATCAAGGACTACAGTGTGCTGACCTACCAGAAGCACAATATGGAGAACATCAAGAAGTTCTATCCCTTCTTCAAAAGCAGGATGATAGACATCCCTACGCAGAAAGCCTTTGCGCAGCATTTCGTGTTGGCCTCACATAAGACAGCAGACAACAAACCACGCTTCTATAAGAACTTGTCATTCCCCTTGCACATTCCTAGCAAGGAGGGAGTCGTCGGTTTTGAGGAGCGAGGCAAGCCACGTCTTGATGGTAGCAGCGGATACAAAGGAAAAGCCTTGGGCAGCAACTCTTCCGAAGGCTTGTGGATAGCCAGTCCCAACGGCACAGCGTTGAAGGATGCCAAGCAGGTGTTGTGGTTCGAGAGCGCCTACGATGCCATGGCCTACTACCAGCTCCATGCTCCTCACGACCCGCATCTTGGCGATGCCGTCTTCCTCTCTACGGGAGGCAATCCCACGGTGATGCAGTTCCGTGGAGTCATCAAGGAAGCCCAGGAAGCCTGCCATCATCTATGTTTCGACAACGATATGGCCGGCAAACAGTTCGTTGCAAACTTCAACAGAGAACTGCGCAACCTCAAGGCCGATCTGCCCAAGGTGCCCGAGGACATGAAGGAATACATGGCCACCCTTATCAACAAGGATGACATCTACTCCGGTCAGGAGGATTTTTTGCCCAATGACGTGTACGAGGCATACGCCAAGTATTTCGATGCTTGCGATGAACTGCATGATATGAGCCATAGCCACCTCTGCTGCAAGGAGGATGTACATGAGCAAGCCGTCAAAGTGGCCCAGCTGAGAAACGAATACCACAAGGCGATGACCGATAAGTTATCCATCGGCAGCGAACTTGCCCACCTGAAAGACCTTGGTACCTACCATGTTCCTGAATGGGCATTGTGTGCTATGGAGAATGGCGATTACGAGGGACTTACCGATGAAGAGACAAAAGTGCTGAATGATTTCATCGACAAACATTTCCCTGACGGTTATGTGATGACTGTGGACTGGGACGACTATCGCGAACTCGATGTCATGCCCGCTTTCGGTACCCGTAACGAGAATGCCCTTGTGCAGCGTGGCGAGTCGCCATTTCTGGCCGTCAAGACCTACGCAGTCAACTTCCTGCATCCTACGATGCGTGAAACCGAAGCCCTTGCCAATCTCACCGTCATGCGTGAGGTGCCGCAGGACGGCAGTAAGGACTGGAACGACCAACTTATCCGACAGGAGACAGAAAAAGCACAGCAAGAAGAGAAAGAGGAAAGCCGCACCACCCATGCCGGCATCGACCTCAATAACGACGGAGAGATAGCCGTCAGCGAGAGTGACGAGAAGAAACATACCTACCACAGAGGCAGATAAATGAATACACCATACCCATCCATCAGGCTCCACCCATCGGGCCGGCAGTTCGTCGTGCAGGAAGGCATGACGGCAATCTGTGTGTGCCTCCTTTTCATCGCCATCGGCTATGAAGGACTCATGCCAGAAAGTGTAGTTCCATATCTGTTGGGGCTGGTGCTGTTGGCTGTTCTCTTTCTGGTCTATCGCTACCTGTATATCACGCGCATGGTGTATGTCATCAGTGGAGAGCAGCTAAAATACGAATTCGGCATCTTCTCTACAACCAAGGACTTCATCGAACTGTACCGTGTGGTGGACTATAGCGAGCAGCGTTCCTTCCTCCAGATACTCCTCGGCCTGAAGACCGTGAGCATCTACAGTGGCGACCGTACCCGTCCACGCCTTGACATCATTGGTGTCCCTGACAAGATGAACTTGATAAACACCATCCGTGAAAGAGTAGAAATCAACAAAAAGCGACGCAACATCCATGAGTTTACGAATACCAAATAACTTCCTCCGCAGGGTCTCCTCCCGACTGTTTCCCTCTGGTAAATACGAATCTGAGCGCAAATGGCTGGTGGTGTCGGTGATAGCATTTATCCTGTTGTTGCTGTGCCACCACCATGCCCATGCGCAGATTGTGACTTCCAACCCTGGAGAATACACCATCCTGGCCACCGGCAACGGCATCATCAACAAGACCGTGAAGTCGGAGACCAAGGCAGAGCGTAACACCGCTCTGATGCAGAATGCTATGGCCGGTGAGTTCACCAAGATGAAACAGTGGGAGAAGGAATACAACAGCTACCTGACGATGGCCAACGGCTATGCTTCGGCATTGAAGGCCGCCACCCACATTTACGATGATGGTGTGCGCATCCTCCTCACCCTCGACAAACTCAGGAAGGCTGTCAGCAACAATCCGCAAGGCATTGCAGCCACAGTCAGCATGAACAACCTCTACATGGAGACCACCACGGAGATGCTGACCGTCTTCAACCTCTTGAAAAATGCGGTAGCCAAAGGTGGCGAAACCAATATGCTGACGGGAGCCGAGCGCAGCAAGACCTTGTGGGAGTTGGAAGACAAGCTCTCTTCTTTCTCCCACAAGCTCCGTCTGCTTTATCTCAGCATCCGCCACTATCGCATGAGTGACGTGTGGAACCGTGCCACGGCGGGCATGATAGAGCGTGACAAACGCGAGATTGCCCTGCAGTCGCTGTCGCATTGGAAACGCTATGCCAAGGAGGTGGCCATCTATGGAGACTAAGCGTATGAGGAATACTGTCTATAGCATATTACTCGCCTTACTGGTATGGATGCTGCCGGGTGTAGCCCATGCCCAGATGGATCCCGTCCTGACGGGCATGATCATCGAATATACCAACAAGGCCAAGTCGCAGTACAATACCCAGTTGGAGACGATGGCCATGGAGACCGAAGGCCATGTGTGGCTGAACCAGGAAGTCAAGGAGACCAAGAACTTCCAGAAGCAGTTTGACGAGTATCTGAGTTCGTTCCGCAACATCATCTCCTATGCCGCCCAGACCTACGGTTTCTACTACGAGGTCAACCACCTCTGCGAGAATATGGGTCGGCTGTCCGCACAGATTGGCGATGCACCCGCCAATGCCATTGCTGTGGCACTCCACAACAAGCGCAACGACATCTATGTGAGCATCATCAACAAGAGTCTGGGCATCATCAACACCATACGTCAGGTGTGTATCGACAAGAAGATGACCGAGAAGCAGCGCATCGAACTGGTCTTCTCCATACGCCCGCAACTGAAGGATATGAACCGCCAGTTGGCTACGCTCACCAAACTTGTCAAGAGCACGAGCATGGGATTGGTATGGTACACAATAGAATATGGTGCCCTTCCGCATCGGGAGGGCAAGGCAGGAGTCGTGGAAGACTGCCTGAACATCTGGAGAATAAACGCAAAGCATGTAAAACCAAAACGATAACGATATGGGATGGTTCTCATTAGTCACAAAGGTAGCCCCCAAGCTATGGCGCGGGGGAGCCAAGGTCACATCGACCTTATGGCATGGCGGCGCCAGTGTCGCAGGAGCAGGAACTAAGGTAGTCACGGCAGTAGCCAAGAACCCCAAGACCACGGTGGTGACAGGTGTCGCCGCCTATGCCGGCTGGGACAAACTCACCAATCCTGGTGAGAGTATGGGTACGGCTGTCGGCAAGACCTTGCGCGAGGGTGTGGAAGGCGTAGGCGGTTTCGCCCACGACACCGTGAACGGCTTCACGGGCGAGAATACCGTAGAGCAGGTCAGAGACACCACTACGTCTGTAGTTTCCGAATTGCAGGGAGCAGCCTCCGAAACGCGGGGACTGCTTGGCACCATCGGTGACTCTCTCCGTGGTATCAGTTCCTTCCTCGGCAACCTCTTCGGTGGCAATGGTGGCAATATGTTCGGCAACTTCCTGAACAACCTCACCTCGGGAAAGATTTCCGGTTGGGGCATCGGTGCTCTGATAGCCGCTTCCTATATGATATTCGGTCGCACGGGACTGCTTGGCAAGATTGGCGGCGCGTTGATGGCGATGATGATGATTGGCAACAACTCCCAGCGCCAGACGCAGACCGCATCCTTGGCGCAGGAGCGCTCACAGGAACAGTCGCAGGAGACACAACGCAACCTGCACAGGTAACATTAGTAATATCAGTAACACCAATAATACGAGAAATATGAGAAAGACAATCTTACTCTTCGCAGCAATGGCCATGGCCAACCATGCCTTTGCCGACGGCATCACTGACGGTCTCGGTATGGCCGGTGATACCTTCTATAGTTACACTCCCTACGTTCAGACCTTGGGGTTCGTAATGGCTTGCATCATCGGCATAGCCGGTGCTTTCGCCATCTACTATGCCATCGCCAACGATGACCGCAACGTCAAGAAGCGCATCCTCATCTGGGGCGGCAGCTGTATCGCCATGCTCTGCATGACCATTGCCCTGCCCAAGTTCTTCGACTACCAGGAGATGGGACTGCTTGCCGACGGCAGCGGTGCTATGGGCGGCAGCAATGGCCAGTTTGTAGGCGGCGATCGTTGGGGACGCATCGACACCTCCATCCCAAGCCTCGATGATCCAATCTGGGTGAACGATAGCCGTTTCGATGGTATTCTCGATTTTACCCCAACCAAAAGACCCGGATGGGGAACCGCAGTTATAGTAACGCCTAACTAACCGACTGTTATGGAATACAATCCCACAATGAACCTCATTTCCCCGAGCGGCTATGCCATGCCGTTCGAGTTGCCTGAGACCTGCCCGTTGGAGATAACGATGGGCTATGGCCAGCAGACCGACCCACAGAGCGGCAAGGACTTCTTCCATCACGGTGTCGATTTCAAGGTGGCACCGCATACCTGGTTGAAAGCCCTTGCCACGGGTGTGGTCTCCGGCATCGCCAGTGACCGCCAGAAGGGTTTCAACATCACCGTCAACTACCGCAACTATGCCGCTGGTGACAACAGCAGCTACGATGTGACCTATTCGCACATCAAGGAGGCGGTATGCAATTTCGGCAAGAACGTCAAGGCCGGCGACAACATCGCCGTCTGTGACGATACCCTGCACATCGAGGTGCGCTACAATGGCAAGGAGGTCAATCCGCTGGAGTTCCTGACGATGGTCAGAGACAACCTCGTGGTCAATTCCCAGACACAGATGCAGGGCAACAATCCCGAGATGGCCACATTGGACTTCGATGTCCATACCCCTTACGACAACCAACAGGCAGAGATCGACCAGATGTACCAGCGTTTCTTCGGCAGGTATATGACCGACCTGCTGATGAACCGTTACAAGGTACCCGATGCCACCGAGACCCGCTTGCGTGACGTATTGGCCGAAGGTGTCGATAGCGGTGTCTATTACGAGCACGCGCCCAGCATGCTCAATCCTTTAGGGTTGGGCGCAAGGAGTTTCGGACTCATCGGGCGCATACAGACCCTGCTCACCCATGATTTCCTGAACTACCTCGCCCTCATGCACGGCGTGTTCCTCTCCACCATGAGCGAACTCGATAAAAAAAAACTCTTGACCTCGCCATAGAGAGTCAGGGCATCATCGACCCGTTTGCCGATTTCGACTTCGACATCCAGAGCTTCGACATCCAGCGCACGGTCAGTGTATATCCCGACAAGGACGGTATCGTCTGGTGGACGAAGGCATGGTTCAATGGCCGAAAGAAAGGAGAACGGGCTATCGAGATCAACCGCCAGCAGGCTATCAAGTTCATCAAGGACATCATCGAGAAGGACGAGTGGCTGGAGGCCTACTTCCCCAAGCAGATGGAGGTGCTCCATGCCGCCCTTGCCCAGACACGAGAACAGGTCATCAATCAAATCCGTCAATCCATAGTATAACATCATGGCAGA
>CALZMK010000025.1 GCA_945788545.1 uncultured Prevotella sp. | reverse complement strand
GTCGATTCCAATAATCTTTCCCATAATTGTTCTATTTTTATTTTGTTATTATTCTTGTTGTTTGGAAGCCGAAATACGGCTCCGTTGTCACAAATGGGGCGTGCAAAGCGTGTGCCAAAACCAAAAAACTGACAATTTGGCAGTTTTATGTCATTTTTTTGGCAATTTTCTTTGTTGTTTCTTTTTTTTTCAGTAATTTCGCAACGTGAAACAACTAATTAGATAATATAACCTCTTATAAAGAGTATGGAAATGAAGAAAGTAGCAACTATGACATTCGCCATAATGATGGCTATGTCGGCAATGGCACAGGATTCATACATCGTGAAAACCAAGAGTGCCAAGAAGTCTGCCTCGGAGAAGAAGGTAGAAACCAACACAAGTGTAGAGGCTGAGGAAGAAGAGGCTACCGCCACCGACTTCATCAGTCAGAATTTCAAGTATCAGAGCCTTTGCAACTGGAAGGAGGGAATGAAGTTTATGGTTATGCCCGAAAAGTATGACCTCGTGGTAAACACATTCTGCGACGCATCCAACGGCAAGGAGGTAAGTAGTGGTAAACTCATGCACAAAATCATGATTTATAAGAACCACACTGAGACTCCCGAGGGATTTGCACGTATAAACTTCACATGCCAGGATGACGGTAAGGCTTATTATTATCAGATTCCACGTGGCTCATTCGATGACTATTGTTATGGCAAGATGGGTGTGCCTACATTGGCATATCTTGGCGATGTGGATATAGCCAGGTCGCTGTTGATGGGTAAGACTCTATATACCCGCACTACTCTTTATCGCGAGGATACCGACTATCATGGTGACGGATATGCAGAGGTGAAGGTACCTAACAACGAGGAGGTGAAGGTAGTGGCTATCGGTGTGGGAACAAGAAAGTTCCCCGTGAAGATTATCGTGGCTGACAAGAATGGCAAGGAATTCTATCAGAACGTAGCTATGAGTAAGACTAACAGTGGTATGCGTGATGACGAATTTATTATGGATAATAAGAAATTCACATTCTATGGTTCGTTTGAGCTTGCCGACGAGAATATAGCCGCTGCCAAGGAGTATGCTTCATATATAGGACAGACATACTATACCCGCTATCGCACGACGATGACCAACGAGCAGGGAAAGAAAGTGACTGTGATGCGCCTTTCTACATTTACAATCAAGGCTATCCAAGCCCAGAATGGTACGAAGTATATGAAACTCTCGCTGAAGAGTCTTAAGACTGGTGAGGTGTTCTACAAGGATGTATGTTTTGTTCACGACGACAACGTTGCGGGAGACATCGACGGACATCGCGAGGACTATTTCAACTACCTCTTCATTAAGGGAACTGCCGATATGAAGGGATTCCCGCCGAATCATGTGACTGCCATACAGCAGGGACGCGTGATAAAGGGTATGAACAAGCAGGCCGTTAAGATGGCAAAGGGTTCGCCCGACCGAGTGGCTAAGGACCGTAACGGACGCGAGGATTGGATATATGCCAACGAGGGAGTTATTGTCAGGTTTAACAAGAATGGAAAAGTGATGTAGTCGCTTCTTTGAAGCGAAATTAAAATATTTAAAAATTAAAATATTAAAGTTTTATATATGGCAAAAAAGGAAGAAGAGATAAACAATGAAAGGGAGGGCAAACTGAAAGCCCTTCAAGCTGCCATGTCGAAGATTGAAAAGGATTTCGGCAAGGGGTCGATAATGAAATTAGGTGATGAACATATAGAAAAGGTGGAGGTGATACCCACAGGAAGTATTTCGCTTAATGCCGCACTCGGTGTTGGTGGATATCCCAAGGGACGTATCATAGAGATTTACGGTCCGGAATCATCGGGTAAGACCACACTCGCCATACATGCCATTGCCGAGGCACAGAAGGCGGGAGGCATTGCCGCATTCATTGATGCCGAGCATGCTTTCGACAGATTCTATGCAGCAGCTCTTGGCGTGGATATCGACAACTTGCTGATATCCCAACCCGACAATGGTGAACAGGCATTGGAGATTGCCGACCAACTCATCCGTTCGGCTGCCGTGGATATCGTTGTGGTTGACTCGGTGGCTGCGCTCACTCCGAAAAAGGAGATTGAGGGTGACATGGGCGATAATGTTGTGGGATTGCAGGCACGACTGATGAGTCAGGCTCTGCGCAAGTTGACAAGCACTGTCAGCAAGACAAATACCACATGTATCTTCATTAACCAATTGAGAGAGAAAATCGGTGTGATGTTTGGCAATCCCGAGACTACCACTGGTGGTAATGCTCTGAAGTTCTATGCCAGTGTGCGCCTCGACATCCGTCGCGTGACAGCCATTAAGGATGGAGAGAATGTCATAGGCAATCAGGTGAGAGTGAAGATTGTGAAGAACAAGGTGGCACCTCCTTTCCGCAAGGCTGAGTTTGAGATAACCTTCGGTGAGGGTATCTCAAAGGTGGGTGAAATCGTTGACCTTGGCGTGGAATATGGTATCATCCAGAAGAGCGGCAGTTGGTTCTCATATAACGACACTCGCCTCGCCCAAGGACGTGACGCCACAAAACAGGTAGTCAAGGACAATCCCGAATTGGCTGAGGAAATAGAGGCCAAGATAATGGAAGCGATAAAAGAAAAGGAAGGACTTTAAAAAATTAAGAGTTAAGAAAACTATTTTTCTTAACTCTTAATTTTTAATTCTTAATTTTATGACATAGAACTTTGAGAAAAACTCAAAGTTCTATGTCTTCGTCGTGGATCTCATGCCATGGCAGTCCTTGCTTGTTGAGCTGCTCCATGAATGGATCCGGATCAAACTCCTCTACATTATGAACACCAGGTGTGTTCCATAGACCCTTGAAGAACATCATTGCACCAATCATTGCGGGCACACCAGTGGTGTAGCTTACACCCTGCATGCCTGTTTCCTTGTATGCATCCTGGTGCTTGCAGTTATTATATATATAATAGGTGTGCTCCTTGCCATCCTTCAGACCACGGATGCGGCAACCAATACTGGTCTCGCCGTCGTAGTTCTCACCCAGATCCTGAGGATTGGGCAATACGGCTTTCAGGAACTGCAATGGAACGATTTTCACCTTCACCTTCTCGGATGGATTGTCGGCAAGGGGAGCCTCGTAGGTAATCTCGTCGATGCGCGACATACCGAGGTTTTGGATGCAGTCGAGATAAGTGAGATACTGCTGACCGAAGGTCATCCAGAAGCGGGCACGCTTGATGGTGGGATAATTGAGGACAAGGCTCTCAATCTCCTCGTGATGGAGCAAGTAGCTCTCGCGCGGACCGATGTTCGGATAGGTGAGAGGCTGATGGAACTCAAGCGGTTCGGTCTCTACCCACTTGCCATCTTGCCAATAAAGTCCCTTCTGGGTTATTTCGCGGATGTTTATCTCGGGGTTGAAGTTGGTGGCAAATGCCTTGTGGTGGTTGCCGGCATTGCAATCCACGATGTCGAGATACTGTATCTCGTCGAAGTGATGCTTGGCGGCATAAGCTGTGAAGATGCTTGTCACACCGGGGTCGAAACCGCAACCCAGAATGGCACATAGACCCGCCTTCTCGAATCGCTCGCGGTAAGCCCACTGCCATGAATATTCGAAGTGAGCCTCGTCCTTGGGTTCGTAGTTGGCGGTGTCGAGATAGTTGCAACCGCAAGCCAAACAGGCATCCATGATAGTGAGATCCTGATAGGGTAGGGCAAGATTGACAACCAACTCAGGACGGAAGTCATTGAACAACGCCTTAAGCTGCTCCACATCGTCGGCATCCACCTGGGCTGTCTTGATGTCCATGGTATGTCCAGCCTTGTGAATGGCGTCAACAATTTGGTCGCACTTCTCCTTGCGGCGACTTGCGATCATAAACTCAGTAAACACATCGGCATTCTGTGCTATCTTGAATGCCGCAACGGTGGCAACGCCACCCGCTCCAATCATAAGTATTCTTCCCATTCTTAAATATTTTAATTTTTCAATCTTTCAATTTTTCAATCTTTCAATCTCTTCAGATCTTATTCCTAAGGCGTTCATGAGCGAATAGCCTAAGATCTCCTGACGGAAATTGCCGCCAGCCATCGGTTGCATGGCAAAGACGGTAATGCGCTTTTCGTCGTCGGCATCCTTGAGTGCATGTCGTACACCATCATAATAAGCCTCGCCATTTGGGATTACCATCACACGCTTCACCTCGGGTTGGGAGCATACGTGCATAAGCGAGTCGCAGAACAAGTGTTCCTTGTCAACCATAGAGTCCTCAACGGCAATAGCTGAGAGAATGAATTCGCCAAGATGATCCTTGAATGCCTTGCCATCGAGTTCGTCACTCAACGACGATGGACTGAAGTTTTCGAGTGACGATGTGGTGCGCTCGTGAACGAATATCACCTGCACCTCGTTGTTGCCCTCGCGGATACCTCCATCAAGGGCTATGCAGTCGATCCATCTTGCCATATTGGCAGGAGGGATGCGTCGTCCGAGCATACGCTCAAAGTTGACCGTGAGGTCGAATGCCACCTTGTCGATATAGTCGGCATCAGCCAAAATGACGTTGGGGCTGAGTTTGCTGTTTTCCATTGTTTTCAATTTTTTAGTGCAAATATACGATATTTTGTCAAAACAACCAAATACTGTACCGAAATTTTGATGTAAATACCAAATTATTTCATTTTTCAGTACTTTTTCTTGCCTATATCAAAAAAAAACTATAATTTTGCGGCGTTTATATAAGAATAGAATAGAATAACTAATGGTTAATATGAGAAAAATATCAAGATTACTGGCAGTGGCTGCTGTCATTTGCCTATTGGCCGGTTGTTCCGGCACTAAGGACGTGGCGTATTTCCAAAATGCGGAGAGTGTTGACCTTTCGGCATCTAAGATGCTTTACGACGCGCGTATTATGCCCAAGGATGTGCTCACAATCACTGTAAGCACAACCGACGATGGAGGTGAGTCTGCCATCCCATTCAACATGACAGTGCCTACGGCAATATCCCAGGGAATGAATTCCGCTACTTCCCAACCGATGTTGCAGAGCTATCTGGTGGATAACGACGGATGCATTGAGTTTCCAAAAATCGGTGTGGTAAAACTTGGCGGATTAACCAAGTCGGAGGCAGAGAAACTGATCTGCGAGAAGATTATGCCATATATGCAAAAGGATGCAGACAAACCGATTGTGACAGTGAGAATGAGCAACTATAAGATTGCAGTGTTGGGTGAAGTGACAAATCCTGGTATGTACACTGTAGCCAACGAGAAGATCACAATTCTTGAGGCACTTGCCAAGGCTGGTGACTTGACCATATATGGTGTGAGAAATAATGTGCAGCTCATTCGTGAAGATGCAGATGGAAAGAAATCCATACACATCCTCAACCTCAATGATGCCAACCTCATCAATTCACCTTATTATTATCTGCAGCAGAACGACATCATCTATGTCGTGCCCAACAAGGTGAAGGCTCAGAATTCAAGTGTAGGTAGTATGACAACCCTTTGGTTCTCGGCAACATCTATTCTTATCTCACTTACTACATTGCTCTACAATGTATTAAAATAAAAAACAAAGGTGGAATTCCTAATGGAACTCCACCTTTGTTATTTCGCAAGGAATCCATATACTGAATGTGGATCCCTTTCCTTCTTCTGACTCCACGCTAATCTTTCCGCCACACTTGGTGGCAATAGCCTTGCAGATGCTCAATCCGATGCCTGCTCCCTGGATGTATTCGTTCACCTTGAAGAAACGCTCGAATATTTTCTCGCATTTGTCCTTGGGAATACCGCTACCGGTGTCTTCGCAATAGATGCGCAGGCCGTTGTCCTCGATGAGATACCCCAATTTGATATGTCCCTGATGGGTGTATTTCACGGAATTGGTGAGGAAATTCGTGATCACCTGACTTATGCGTCCTTTGTCGATAGTGACAATAAGTGATGAATAGAGATTCTCGGTGATAAATTCAACAGACGGTTCGCTGACACGCTGCTCAAGCGACTTGCAAAGGAGCGAGAACTCCTCGGAGAAATCGCATTTCTCGGGATTGAGCGCCAATCCGCTTGAATCCAGTTCGGAAAGTACAAGTATGTCGTTGATTATCTGCAACAGGTTGTTACAGTTGTTATGGATAATCTTCAGCAGCTCGGCCCTTTCCTCTGGCGACTCTATAGACTGCATAATGTCGCAGAATCCCACGATGGCATTCAGCGGTGTACGTATCTCGTGACTCATGTTGGCAAGGAATGTACTCTTTAGCCTACTTGAGTCGTTGGCACGCTCTTTTTCCTTCTGCATCTTTATCTGGGTCTCCATGAGGTCGTTGACATTGTGTATCAATCCGAAGCTACCGGTGAGGTTGCCCTTATCGTCGTATTCGGGAATACTGTTGATGGTGAACCACTGGGTTGTGCCAGTTTGCTTGTCGTAAATGCGTAGTGTGGTGTTATGCGACTTTTCGCCGTTTTTTCTCGGGTCGATAATCTTGATGGCTTCGTCTCTGTCGGCTTCGTCTATGTCCGAGAGCAATTCATCAAATGTGTATTTTATGTCGAAAGTGTGGAGATCGCGATAGAAGCGAATGGATTCATTTCGGATGTTCGACTTCCACACCCTCATTTTGCTACCCTTGAGCAGATAGCGCAATTCGTTCTCATATTGCATCATCTGTTCGCTCACCAGTCGCACCTTCTCGTCGTTCAGACGGCTTTGGCGGTACATCTCGCGCTCGTCGCTTTTGTTGCGGGCGGTAATCATACGATAGATGATATTTCCACTATCGTCCTTGATGGGGCGCATACGTATCTCGACATAGTTGGGCATTCCGTCGTTGGTGGTGTCGGAATACGTGCAGAAGTACAGATTCTCTTTGGTAGTGCGGTCGATGATTCCCGCAAAGGCAGGGAAGTCGTATATCGAGGTAGAGGCAAATAGGTCGGTGTCGTGGTTTATGGCCTTGAATATATCCCGCATCACCTGATTGGCCTCAATAAATTGACCTTCGCTGTCGTAGAGGGCAAGACCCACGATGGGCATATCAAATATGTGCTTGTATATCTCAGATGTCTCACGGTCGATTTTATCCTGATGGGTTTCCTCGGTGATATCTGTGATAGTGGTGATTTGCTTTATCACATTTCCGTTTTTATCGAACTCAGGCAAGGCGTTTGCATACAAGGTCCTCCAATTGGGATTATCGTCTGTTCCCATGTTATATCTATAGCCATATTCCACTCCATCCACTTCCTTGTTCAACATCTTATAGTATTTCTCGGCCACATTTTTCATGTCGTCGGGATGTATTCTTACCGTTGTGTCCTCAATATTTGCGCCATCCTCGGGCATGAAGTTGCCATAGAGATTAGTAATCCAACGCTTTTTGATGTCGGTTTCAAGCACATTCATATTGATTGTTCCCAAAGCCTTCTTCATAATGTTGTTGGTTTCGATGGTTGACTGCATTCCGGCTTTGATGCGGCTTGTGACATATCTGTTGACAAGGATAAGGATTATTATCATCATCAATACTCCGAAGGAGGCAAAAAGCATGTATGTGATACTGTTGTTTTTCACCGTTGTGGCCGATAGCGATTGGTGGAACATTCTGTCGAGTTGTCCGTTTTGCTGCAATTCCAATAACTGTTCGTCGATGAGGTTGATTAGCATCTTGTCGCGGCTGCAGAACTTGATGGCACCTTCCGGGATGTCTATTTCAGAATACTCCACATTGGTGATATTGAATTTCTTCATTACAGTCTTCATGGTTATCTCGCCGCATATCATATATTGATAGTCGCCGGTGGCAATACCCAATAATCCCTGTTTCACGGTGCGGTACATCATCTGCTCAGGGCGGATGAGATGTTTGGCCTGTACATATTCGGCGCAATAGTTACCCTCTTTGAATATCACAATATCATTGTGTTTCAGGTCGCTAAGTCTCTTTATGGGAGCCTTGCCCTTAGGATAAGCTATCATTATCTTGTAGGGAGCCAATTTGGTCTTTGTGTAATATACGCCGGGGATAGGATTTGTGGGTGCTTTCACAATGAGGTCGGCATTGTTGGTGTCGAATATCTTGTTTACCTCAGTGCGTGTGGTCATACTGATGGAATGGGGTATATTGAGTGTGCCCAATATCTTTGAAGCCACTTTGATGTCGAATCCCTCAACTTCTCCTGCGTCGTTGCGGTATTCAAATGGATAGAACTCATTGTCGCATACCATTATCAGTGGTGCCTCGTTGCTGTATTTCCCTGTTTTTGAGTCTCTCGCAGCCATTGCCACATTTATACAGGCAAATGTGAACAATAGAGTTGAGATATATCTCGTGATTGTATGTCGTAGTCCTTTATTCATAATCGTATTGTTGTATTGTTGTTATTTGAATAGGTCGCTGTTGGCAAGCAAGTTGTTGATGTCTTCTTCCGACAACATGTCGCTGTTGGCGAGCAGATCGCTGTTGGCGAGCAGGTCTTTGTCGAGATACATGTCGCTATTCGGCGCTTGGTTTGTTTCTTCCTGTTTAGGCATTTCAACAACCTTGCATGGGAATGAAATCCATAATGTGCTACCCTTGCCCCGTTCGCTCTCAAATTCCATCTGACCGCCCATAAGGGCAGCCAACTGCTGGCATATGACGAGTTGGATGAGGACGGCATAATCGCCTGAATCCTCTTCCATATTGCGGTTGCGCACGCAGGCTTTTTGCTCTTCGCTCATTCCAATGCCTGTGTCCTTGAACATTAGAGTCATCATACCAGAGTGGTAGATATATCTCGTATGTATGATGCCCTTTTCAGTATGTATGCTTGCTAACCGGCAGAGAGTCTCGATGATGAGCCCCACGTGGTTGTCGTCTAATTCCACCATGAGATGATCGTCGCTGGACTCTATCTTGGTTTCCACTCCTGGCTTAACGCCCTGAGTCCAACCCATCAGGCATTTAGCCTTGAAGAATTCGGGGAAGTCGATGGGAGTTGTCTTTATCTCCACCATCTTGGCGTCGATTCTTGATAGCAACAGGATGTTGTTGACGAGTTTTAGCAGCATGTCGGAGTTTTGCTTTATCTGGTCGATAAACACTGGTTCGTCGCTCTTGTCGTGGTCTTTTTGGAACAGTTCGGCAAATCCCACAACGGTGTATAGCGGAGTGCGTATCTCGTGGCTCATATTCTTGAGGAATGAGTTTTGGAATTCCTCAGCCTCCTGTGCCCTCTTGGTCTCCTCTTCAAGTTGTTTCTCGGTCTCTACCAGTTTGCTCACATTTCGGCATAGGCAGAAGTAGTGATCGATAGCTCCATTTTTCCTGATGGGGATACCGTTGAATTCATAGTGTGCATAATCCTTGCGCAAGTCCTTGAATATAGTTCCTACTCGTAATTCAAATTTCTTCAGTCTTTTCTTGTCTAGGTTGAGGAACAGTTTCTCAGCCTTGGATTTGTATTCCCTTTCAAGCAGCGACACGCAACGTAGCTGTGACAACCTTAGCATTGGTTTTTTTATGTCGTAGGCGATTGACATTTCGTGTGAGTCGGGGTAATAGTTGGCAAGTCGGGTGCCGCTCACTTCCAGTGCATAGTTGATGTCGTTGGTGTAGCTTTTTATTTGTTCGTTAGTGTTTTCGATGCGTCTCTGTCTCATTCTTTCCTTGTTCATGCGCTTGGCCGTTTCGGTTACGTCTTTACCACATGATACGAAACAGATTGGCTCGCCGTTGGAGTTGTAAATAGGCATAATGGTAAACTCGTAATATATCATTCCGGTTCGAGTCCAATATTTCGTTGATTCCTTTTGCATGTGCAACTTGTCCATGTCGGTTATCGACGACATCCACATTTCACGGCATACGTCGCCCTTAAGATCCATAAATACAGGAATCTCAGAGATATGTGTTCTCGATTTGATAAGTGTCTCGCGGTCCTTAATTCCGAAAGTCATGCAAGCATTCTGGTTGATGTCGGTGAGAATGCCGTCCTTGTCGTAGTAGGCAAGGTCGGCCATCGAAGTATTGAAGATAGTGCGGTATTTAAGCAGGTTGTTACGTGTATCGATAAATTTCTTTTTCTCGGCAGTTACATTATGCATGATTCCGATGAGAGAAACGGGAAGGTCGTCATCTCCACTTTGTAATACAGAGATATTGAGGTCGTAGTATGCCATCTGTTCACCTTCACTGTCTCTATTTAGATTACATTTTACGAGAAGTTTTGTCTTGTCATACAACCCCACCTCCATATTTTCTATTTCCTCCAATATGCATTTGAAATCCGCATCGGGGAAGAGGAGTGCAAATGCCTTTTGATTGTAAGTCTCTTTATCTTTGCCCCCTGAGCTGAAAAGGGTGAACATTTTGTTGGTTGTGTTGTAGGTCCACACGTCTATCTTGCCCGAGCGCAACAGCAGACCGAGACGTTTCGACTGGCGTTCGTTCATCTCTTTCATACGGCGCTCCTGCACTTTGTAGTAGATGTTATATGCAATAAGAATCAAGATGAAAAGTCCAAGCGCAAATGCAACATACCATGCCAAACTAAATGAGTTGTTGTTTGCCATCTCTGGATAAAACCACATTTTGCGCAAAGGAAGAATTTCGTCGTTGGCTTCCATTTGATTATA
>CALZMK010000024.1 GCA_945788545.1 uncultured Prevotella sp. | reverse complement strand
GCCGAGATGCCCAGGGCTATGAGCGAGCCCTTGAGGTCGGCATTGCCCTGGAGATTGGGATACTTGCGATAGTAATACACAAGTACGATGGCAGGCAAGCAAAGCAGATTGAGCAAGTGGACACCGATGGAAAGGCCTGTCATATACATGATGAGCACAAGCCAACGGTCGCTATGTGGCTCGTCGGCATGCTCCTCCCATTTGAGTATCAACCAGAACACCACTGCTGTGAATGCTGATGAATAGGCATATACCTCACCCTCGACGGCACTAAACCAGAAGGTGTCGCTGAAGGTGTAGATCAGGGCACCTACAAGTCCGGAAGCCTCGATGCTTATCATCTTGCCGACAGTCATCTCGCTGTCGTTGTTCAACAGCAGACGACGCACAAGATGGGTGATGCTCCAGAACAGGAACATGATGGTGGCTGCCGAGAGCAGGGCGCTCATGGTGTTGACCATACGCGCAACCTCCGACGGGTCGCTCACAAACTGGGAGAACAGGTTGGCGGTAAGCATGAAGAACGGCGCACCGGGCGGGTGACCGATTTCAAGTTTGTAACCTGTTGAGATAAACTCCGGACAGTCCCAAAAACTGGCTGTCGGTTCGATGGTAGAACAATACACGAAGGCGGCGATCAGGAACGATAGCCAACCGAGTGTGTTATCTACAATTCTGAATTGTTTCATCTTCTTTATTAATCTGTTACTAATATAATTTGGGCGCAAAGTTACTAAAATAACACCGATATATCGTTGATTTCAGTCTTTTTAACGCAAAATCTTTATTCTTTCGTTCACTTCTATGATCTTTTTGGCGTATGACTCAACAAATTGGCGGTCGTGACTCACCATCACGATGGCAGCCTCCTTGTTGACCTTGCGTATGGTGTCGTACATGAACGACTCGAAATTATCATCTACGAAATTGTCGGGTTCATCGAGGATCAGGAGTTCGGGACGCGACACCAATGCGCGGGCAAAGAGCACACGTTGTAACTCGCCTCCACTGAGAGCCTTGACAGGGCGACGGGCAAAGTCTGCGATGCCTATGGTGTGCATTATCTGGTCGGCTCTCTCGCGCTGTTCCTTGGTATATCCACCGAAGAGACGTCGGGGGGAGTTCATGCCCGAGGCAACGACATCGGCAACAGACATAGGAAAGTCGGTGTCGATGTCGCGTGTTTGCGGAAGATAACCCACAGACAACGAATCCACCTGATGACCGTCGCGCTGGAACTCGATGGTGCCGGAATATGGCTTGAGCAGTCCGAGAAAGACACGCAGCAAGGTGGTCTTGCCGCCACCATTGGGGCCGACAATACCCACGAAATCCCTGTCGGCAATGTCGAGGTTGACATCGCACAGTTGCATCCTGCCGTTATATCCGGCGTTTATGTCTCGTAATATTACTGCCAAAACTTTAATTCTTAATTTTTAATTCTTAATTTTCCCCATCTCCGATGCGACCCGTTTCATCTCCTTGTTCCAATCGTAGCCCAGCGGGTTAATCTCCACCTTGCGTGCCCCAATGGCATTGGCTATGATATCCACCTCACGATTGGCAAACTCGCGTTGCACGAACATCGTCTTTACACCTTTGGAGCGGGCTGTGGATATGATATTCTGCAGTTCGGCTGCCGACGGTTCCCTGCCATGTTCCTCCACTGCTATCTGCTCCAAACCATAGTCGGAGGCGTAGTAGGTGAGGGCGGGATGATAGATGACGAATGTGCGGCATTTGCCTGTGGCAATGGTCTGCTTGATGTATTTGTCGGTTGCTTGGATGACATTGCACAAGCTGTCGAGGCGCTGACGGAAATACACCGAGTCTTTAGCATCGATACGCTTTACGGCATCATAGATGTTGTGAGCCATGACGATGGCATTTTTCGCCGACATCCATAAGTGTGGGTCGTCGTCGATGTTTGCCACAATCCTTTCGGACGAGTTGACAACGGTGATATGTGGCGCGTTGGCAGTGAGACGAGGCATCCATGTTTGCTCAAACCCGAGATGACCCACCTTTATATATAATATACTCTCCGAGAGGTCGATCATTTGTCGGGCAGTAGGTTCGTAGGTCTCGGGACTGCTGCCATTCGGCACCATAGTCTTCACCTTAAAGCGGTCGCCGACAATCTGTTCGGTGAGATAGCGAAGAGGTTCGATGCTCACCGTGATCTTATTTGTGGAGTTGCTCTTTGGCGACGAGCATGAGAACAGTGCTCCAGCTGTCACCATCAATAAGACATATCTCACAAGTTTGCTTATCGTCACACTCACAATGAAGATGGTGAGATTGGCGCGCATGAGTCCGAGAGCAATGGTGATGACATCGCCTATGACGGGAATGCACGAGAAAAGGCCCATCCATGCTCCGCGGCCACCCATGAAGCGGCGTGCTCGGGCAAGGTCTTCGGGTTTGGTGTGAAGATACTTTTCTATCCACTCCATCTTGCCCAACCTGCCAATGCCGTAGTTGAACAGGCTGCCGAGCACATTGCCTACGGTGCCCCAAGCCACCAATGCCCACATGTCGAGACCGGCGGCAAGAAGCCCCACCATCACAGCCTCGCTGCTGAATGGCAGGATGCTGGCGGCCAGGAAGGCAGATATGGCCATGCCCATATAGCCCCAATTCATCAGAAATGCTATTATGGAATCCATTCAATATTTTTATATTAGTTGAAGAATGTTGATGATGGTAAGTGCCAATGCTGTTATCGCTATCGCCTTGAATGACATATTTGTTATCCACGTGTGGGTAAGAGCAATGAAATGTGCTATCAGTGGTGAACTCACTACTATCAATATGGTGAGTAGAGGCATGTAGAGTTGCGGTTGGATGATAAGGAACACGATGGTGGCTATATTAAACAGAATAAACGTGTTGTAAAGCATTCTCGTGCGAGTCTTGTCGTTGATACGGTTGCGAATGTAATGTATGATGCCCGTAACCGAAAGTATTGTGACAAAACAAATTGAGACCAATGCCGAAACGGGCACCTGCGAGAAGTCGGCTATATGGCCAAATTCAAACAACTGCGAAAAGTGACTTACTGCCAGTGTGAAGTCATTCGTGAAAATGAGATAGAGAGATATAAACCAATAGGGACATGCCAATCCAAACAATGACGAGATAAAAATGCGTACGGTCAACGACCTCAGGTAGAAGAACATAGCTATCCACATCACGGGGGCAAAGTATAACAGTCGAATCTCTATCAGTGTGGCTAAACCCAAAGACAGGAAAGAATAGAAGGTGCGTCCCATCGAACTCTTGTCCTGATAGGTAAGAAATGCCGTGACGAACGACATCACCACAAATATCGACAATAACATGGCGCTTGCCGATTTAAAAAGGAATGTGGATATGCACACCATCATGATGAACGAACAAGACACCATGCGACTATAGATTCGTATCAGTGCATTGCTATTGTTGAGTTCGACCATCAGATAGGAGGATATCACGAAACTGGCAAACTGCAGCCAAAGGTGATCTGACACCAGACCACATAGCAACCATACGGCAATGGCATATACTCCCATTGACGGCAATAGTATCCTGCTTCGTGATATCCTGTTCTGTAATAACATCCAGAGTCTTTAATATTTTAATTTTTTAATATTTTAATTTTTTAATTCTTTTCCCAATGGAAAAGACTAAACGTCTTGTCCTATGTCACGACGGAAATACTTGTCGGTGAAGTTGATTTTCTGTGCCTCCTCGAAACTCTTCTTCAGAGCCTCGGCCTTGTCCTTGCCATAGGAACTGACAGCTATCACTCTTCCGCCATTTGTTACGACATCACCATCCTTCATCGTCGTGCCGGCATGGAAGACAATACTACCCTCGACATCCTCTATGCCTGTGATGGGATAACCCTTCTTGTATTCCTGTGGATAGCCGCCACTGACGAGCATAACGCATACCACGGCACGCTCGTCGAACTCGATGGCACGCTTGTCGAGGTCGCCGTTGGCAACACCCTCAAATAAATCTACTATATCGCTCTTCAGGCGCAACATTACACTCTCGGTCTCGGGGTCGCCCATGCGGCAGTTATACTCAATGACCATCGGTTCGCCGTCAACATTGATGAGTCCGAAGAAGATGAAGCCCTTGTAGTCGATGCCCTCAGAGGCCAGTCCGTCAACGGTAGGACGGATGATGCGGTCCTCTACCTTCTGCATCCACTCCTTGGTGGCAAACGGAACGGGAGTGACACTGCCCATACCGCCAGTGTTCAATCCTGTGTCGCCCTCGCCGATGCGCTTGTAGTCCTTTGCCTCGGGCAGAATCTTATAATGAGTGCCGTCGGTGAGTATGAATACCGAGCACTCGATGCCGCTGAGGAATTCCTCGATGACCACGCGTGCAGAGGCATTGCCGAACATACCGCCGAGCATCTCCTTGAGTTCCTGCTTTGCCTCGTCGAGGGTGGGGAGGATGAGAACACCCTTGCCGGCACACAGACCGTCGGCCTTCAAGACGTAGGGAGCCTTGAGTGTTTCGAGGAACTTCAGACCCTCGTCAAGTGTTGTGCCGTCGAAGGTCTGATATTTTGCCGTGGGGATGTTATGACGCTGCATGAACGCCTTGGCGAAGTCTTTGGAACCTTCGAGAACAGCACCAGCCTTTGACGGACCGATGACAGGAATGTTCTTTGTACGCTCGTCGGCTTTAAGGTCGTCGTAAACACCCTTTACGAGTGGGTCTTCAGGACCAACCACAACCATATCTACACTGTTGGCAACAACAAACTCCTTGATCTTCTCGAAGTCGTTAACTCCTATTGCCACATTCTCGCCACAATTGGTAGTACCGGCATTGCCGGGGGCGATAAACAGTTTCTCCACCTTCTCGCTCTGCGAGATTTTCCATGCTAAGGCGTGCTCACGGCCGCCACTTCCTAATAAAAGTATCTTCATAATTTATAATTTCAGCCCCCCTAAATCCCCCGAGGGGGATTTTGCAATGCGGAAGGTAAATCTTTAATTCTTTAATATTTTAATATTTTAATTTTTTAAAAACTCCTCAAAGTACTGTGTTATTCTCTCGTGCAGATGAACACTCTTGTGACCTGCCATGTTGTGTCCCTCGCCTGGATAGACGAAGAAGTCGGGCTGAGTGCCAGCTTCGGTGCATGCATCGATGAACGACAAGGCATGCTGAGGCACTACCGTAGGGTCGTTCATTCCGATGATGATCTGTAGTTTTCCCTTGAGGTTCTTTGCCATGGGGATGAGCGAACAAGCCTCGATGCCCTCCTTGTTGGTGTCGGGGGTGCCCATATATCGCTCTCCATACATCACCTCATACCATTTCCAATCGATGACAGGACCTCCAGCCACTCCCACCTTGAACACGTCGGGATAATTGGTCATCAGCGAGATGGTCATGAATCCACCGTAGCTCCATCCATGTACGCCAAGTCGGTTGGTGTCAACGTATGGCAACGACTTTAGATAATCCACACCCTTCATCTGGTCGAGCATTTCCACCTTACCGAGTTTGTGCCATGTGGCCTGCTCAAACTCCAGTCCACGGTTTTCGCTGCCACGGTTGTCGAGGATGAATACTATATATCCCTTTTGGGCCATGTATGTTTCCCATGAACGGCTGTACCAATGCCATGCCGCCTCCACGTTATGGGCATGCGGACCGCCATAAACATATACCACTGTGGGATATTTCTTGGTGGCGTCGAAGTCTGCTGGCTTCACCATGCGCCAATATAGGTCTGTCGTGCCGTCGGCTGCCTTGATGCTTCCGCTCTCGAAGATGGGTTGCTGATAGCCTTCCCATGGGTCTTTGGATGTAAGCAATCTGAGCGACTTGCCGGTGGATGTACTCACAAGATCGTAGTTGCGTGGTACATCCGGTTCGCTATACATATCCACAATCCATTGTCCACTCTTGCTGGGCATTGCAAAATGGCTGCCGCGACTGTTGTCGAGTGACTTGCACTTTCCCGTCTTCACGTCAACGGCATAGATATTGCGTTGTATAGGGTTGGCCTCATTGGTGGCAATAATGGCTGTCTTGTTCTTGGCGTTGAAACCATAGAAGTCCTCCACCACAAAGTTTCCCTTGGTCAGTTGGCGAATCTTACCCGTACCTATATTATATATATAAAGGTGGTTGAATCCGTCTTTCTGACTCTGCATGACAAACTGCTGGTTGTCCCATGGTAGGAAGACAATGGGATGCAAAGGCTCAACATACTTGTCGCTCGTTTCGTGGTAGAGCTCCTTATGTTTGTTGCCTGTTGTGGCATCATAGCTCACGAGTTGGCAGTCGTTCTGCAGTCGGTTGAGCTCGAACATATATACCGTCTTGCTGTCGGGACTCCATGCTATGTTGGTGAAATATCGGTCGGTGGGGTCGCCGGCATTGAGATACTGTATCTTTCCCGTAGGGCAGTCGTAGATACCCACGGTCACCTTGTGGCTCGTCATGCCGAGCATAGGATATTTGTCGGGCTCATAGGTAGCCACACGTTCGAATGTGTTCACCTGAGGATAGTCGGTCACCATTGTCTGGTCCATACGATAGAAGGCAAACCTATTGCCGTCGGGAGCCCAGAAGATGCCCTCCTCAATGCCAAACTCGTTGCGGTGGACCGACTGGCCATATACAATATCGCGCGTACCGTCGGTGGTGAGTTGAGTACTCTTCCCCTTGGCATCCGTTATCCAGAGCTGATTGTCCTTGACGTAGGCCGATATTCGTGATGTCTTGTTCCAGTGGGTCTCGGTCTCACCCTCACATGGCTGATTCCATACCACCTCACACTTACTCCAGTCATACAACATCCTTGTAGTTTTGCTTGCTACAAGGGCGAGTGTCTTGCCGGGGTAGGGGAATGACACCCTTTGCAGAGTGCGCACCACATTTTCGCCGTCGAGCTTGTTGTTGATGTCGTCAAGAGTGAAGAGGGCACGCTTCTTGCCTGTCTTCATGTCAACGACACCAGTTTCCTCCACGTCCAGATACATCAGTTGGTCGCCCCACCATGTGGTGTATAGTCTCTCTGGAATGAACTTGCGATAGTTGACACCGCCAAAGTTGAGATCCTCCAGTGTAAACTGCTTGAGTTCCTGGGCCGTGATGCTGGTAGATGCCATAATGCTTGCAAATGCGACAATAGCCGCAAAACACTTCTTAGTCGTCATAAGAATCGAAATCGTTATTCTGTCTCTTTTTCTTGCGGTCGAAACCGCCTTTGCCTCTTCTGTCGAATCCGCCTTTGCCCTTGCGGTCAAAACCACCATTGCCCTTGCGGTCGAATGGCTTTCTTCCACGCTTGTTGTCATCGTCGTCATTGCTGCGTCGGCGTGGACGCTTGTCGTCGCCGGTGAGCACATCATGGCGATGGAACTTAAATGAGCGGATGTCGCCCTCCTCGTTCTCTTCAGTCTCGGTGAGGCGTTTCTTAAACTCGCGCTCCTTCTTGAACCTGTGCTTCTCGCGCATGAGTTTCTTCTCCTCGTCGGTCTTGACTATACCACCCTCAGAGCGGAAGTCGCGCAATTTACCGTCGAAGATCTGATACTTACGGAATTCACATTCAAGAGATCCATTATAAAGAGGTGTCTTGAGTGAAGGCTTCAATCCAATCTGTTCGAAGCATTCCTCGCGATAGCTTAGTATCCATGCGTCGTTGTTGAGGAACTGGTGCTTGAGTCGCTCGCCAATCATCTTGTATGTGCCCAAAAGGTCGGGAGTGGATATACGCTCGCCGTAGGGAGGGTTGGTGACGATAATACTCTTCTCTTTGGGTTGCGTGAAGTCCTTGAAGTCGGCATGTGCAACAGTGATGTCCTTGCTGAGTCCGGCTGCCTTCACATTCATGTTGGCAGTGTTCACTGCCTTCATGTCGATATCATATCCGTAGATATGGTGAGTGAACTCGCGTTCCTGTGAGTCGTCGTTGTATATCTCGTCGAAGAGATCCTTGTCGAAGTCAGGCCATTTTTCGAATGCAAACTCCTTGCGGAACAGTCCAGGAGCCATGTTGCGCGCAATGAGGGCAGCCTCGATAAGCAGAGTGCCCGAGCCGCACATCGGGTCGATGAAGTCGGTTTCTCCTTGCCATCCGGTCATGAGAATCATTCCGGCTGCAAGTACCTCGTTGAGTGGAGCCTCTACACTCTCCTGGCGATAACCACGACGATGGAGACTCTCGCCGCTTGAATCGAGTGACAGAGTACACTTGTCTTCTGCCACGTGGATATTCAGGCGGATATCAGGATTGGCAACACTGATATTCGGGCGTTGACCCGTCTTTTCGCGGAATTGGTCAACGATGGCGTCCTTAACCTTGTAGGCAACAAACTTGGAATGGCGGAACTCGTCGGAGAATACCACTGCATCCACAGCGAATGTCTTGTTGTTGTCGAGATACTCCGTCCAATCCACCTTCTTTATCTCCTCATACACATCGTCGGCCGACTTGGCCTTGAAGTGAGTGATGGGCTTTAGAATCCTGATTGCCGTGTGCAGTTGGAAGTTGGCGCGATACATCAACTCCTTGTTTCCCGTAAATGACACCATGCGTCGTCCTATTTGCACGTCGTTGGCGCCCAATTGTGTCAATTCTTTCGCCAATACAGGTTCCAGTCCCATGAATGTTTTGGCGATCAGTTCAAATTCTTTTTCCATTATATATGTATTTTTCTTAATTCTTAATTTTCCTCGTCTTCGGTTCCATACTCTCTGTCACCCACATGTTTGCTCCCACAATGCATCCCTCGCCTATGGTGATACGGCCGAGAATGGTGGCATTAGAATATACGATGACATTGTCTTCGAGGATAGGGTGACGGGGGATGCCCTTGATGGGGTTGCCCGATTCGTCGAGCGGAAAACTCTTTGCGCCAAGGGTTACTCCCTGATAAAGTTTCACGTTGTTGCCAATGATACAAGTGGCTCCAACGACAACACCCGTTCCGTGGTCAATGGTGAAATGATGTCCGATAGTGGCTGCGGGATGAATATCAATGCCAGTCTCGGAATGAGCCATCTCGGTGATGATTCTCGGAATGAGTGGCACACCCATAATATGCAGTTCGTGGGCAATGCGATAGTTGGTCAGTGCCTTTATTACAGGATAGCACGAGATAATCTCACCCACATTTACTGCTGCCGGGTCGCCATTGTATGCTGCATCCACGTCGGTGGCAAGAGTTTGCCTTATGTCAGGCAGTCTTTCGATAAACCTCGCAGCGATGTCGTTGGCTTTGTCGCGACAGTGCACACCCACATCAGGACAAGTCTCGCATGCAAAGCACAGACCTGCCATTATTTGGTCAGAAAGCAACTTGTAGAGTTTCTCTACATTGGCTCCAATATGGAATTTTATGGTTCGGGTGTTTACGGACGACTTGCCGAAGTAGCCAGGAAAGATGATGGCCCTCGACAATTCGATTATTTCCTCAAGCACCTTGCCCGACGGGAGAGGATTACCCTCGGTATGTCTATGAAACAGTCCTTCGAGAGACTTGGGCTCAGACAGTCGTTCAACTGTCCTCGTCAGTGCCTTACTGTGATTATAGTTACCCATTTCAGCTGAAAATCTCAATATTTGGGTACAAAGTTACTCAATTAAATAGAAAATCCCAAAAAAAAATCTGTTTTTTTTCATTATTACAAAAATATTTTGTATTTTTGCCATCGAAATGGCCAAATTATTCACAGCTGTTATGTTATTACATCATTTCTATATATACATTCAGATACAAAACACCACCATGTGGCTCGTGGTGATTGGAACCGGATTAATCCTGTTATTGCTTGTGGGGGCGCTATTCTTTCAGTGGCGTGACCGCAAGACGACTACCGAGGAATTGTCTCATCTGGGCTCGATGCATAAGCATGGAGTTGAGCACGAGTTGGTGTTGAAAGCAATGAAACTTGCCACTTGGCGACTTGACGTGGAGTCGATGACGATTACCTTCGATAGTGACTTCCGTGCCCGAATTGATGTGCTGAGCCCTCCGCTCGCATGTCCGTTTGACATCGTAATGCAGTCGGTGAACGTGAATGATGTAGAAAGGGTAAGGGAGAGCTTGTTGGCTTTATGCAAGGGTGCAAAAACAGAATATCATGAGCAGTATCGCGTTAAGGCACCTCATGTTGACAATGAATATTGGTCGGAAAGCTATGCCACAGTGTCGGAGCACGATGACAACGGCAATCCACTCGTAATAGTAGGCACCAGTTCGTGTATTGACGAGGTTAAGCGACTCGAGCAAGACCTTGTTGACGCCCGTAATAAGGCAGAGGAGAGCGACAGACTAAAAACGTCATTCATTGACAATATCAGTCATGAGGTGCGTACACCACTGAATGCAATTGTAGGATTTTCCGACATCCTTCCAACAGTCACCGATCCCAACGAACGCAATGGACTTATTTCTATCATCAAAGAGAACAACCAGAAGTTGCTTAATATATTTGAGGACATGATGACCATATCCAAGGCTGAGGCATCGGATGACAAGACAAAAATGAATATCACCGACTTTGACGTTGTTCCATTGTTGCAAGGAGTGGTGGAGGAATTCGATAAGAAGAATGTCAATCCAATGGTTAATCTGAAATTGGATATTGCCGAACATCCGTTGATGCTCCATTCCGATTTTGGTCGCTTGCGCGAGATTGTTGTAAACTTTATGTCGAATGCCATAAAATTTACCAGCAAGGGCACTGTTACAATTAATTTGGAACAAAAGGACAATGGTCATCTCTGTATTAGTGTCACTGATACGGGAAAAGGTGTTCCCGAGGAAGCCTATGACCGTATTTTCGACCGCTTTGTCAAACTGGATGATTTTGTTCAGG
>CALZMK010000023.1 GCA_945788545.1 uncultured Prevotella sp. | reverse complement strand
CGATTGGGTAAAGAAGGTGCAGGCCCAGTCGGAGCAGCATACGGAGCAATGGGAAAAGGACAACACCACCTTCTTCCAGCGTCTCCCCACCATCATCGGCGACGCATGGCAGATTGTCCGCAGTGTATTGCTTTATGTTCTGATAGGTATCGGCATTGGAGCTTTCATGCACGGATTCATTCCCGAGGGCTTCTTCGAGCAATATATGTCGCGCGACAACTGGTATGCCGTTCCCCTGAGTGTTGTCCTTGCCGTTCCGATGTATGCCAATGCAGCGGGCATAGTCCCGGTCATAGAGGTATTCGTGGCAAAGGGCATTCCCCTTGGCACAGCTATTGCTTTCATGATGGCGGTAGTAGGCCTCTCGCTTCCCGAAGCCACATTATTAAAAAAGGTAATGACATGGCGACTCATCTCGATATTCTTCGCCACCGTAACCCTCTTCATCATCCTGTCGGGCTATCTGTTCAATGCCCTGTTATGAAGTATAGTTGCAGGAATATTTTTTCATAGTTGGCAAAATATATTTTGCCAGTTAGTGAACAATCTTTTGCTAGTTAGCAGAAGAACATTTGCTAACTGGCAACATATAAGAATCCAAGCCATTCACATACAACATAGCCCGCATTTCACTCTCCATTACTTTAGCCTTTCATTCTGCACGCCAACAACATAGTTTCCACCACCACCACCACCTACCTTGAGGAAGTTGCGGAACAGGTGGAAGTGGTGGTGTGAAACTGCCGGTTGGTTTTACGTTAGCATCAGTGAATAGGCTTCACCACCTCCACTCTCATTCCAAGTGCATTGATGATGCGATAGAATGCACCTACACTTGGCACGATAACGCCATTTTCCACCTTAGATATATAGGACTTGGTGGAGTTAATGCGTCTTGCCAACTCTATTTGCGTCACTTTAGCCTCTTTGCGTGCATCGAGCAGTATCTGACCTGAATAAAAAGATAGTGCATCCTCTTCGGCTTTAATACGCTCGGGAGACCCCTCTTTGCCAAACTTCTGGTCAAGAACGAGGTCGTAGTCAACGATTTGATGATTGTTTGTCTGCATAATATGCCTCCTTTATCTTTAATGCTTTTTCTATTCATCCTACATAATCTTATAATAAACTATCTGTTAGATTATTTTACTATATCCTATGATTCTTCAATTTTTATTTTTCTTTCTGTCATATTGCTTAAACTGCTGATTTAATGTTGTTTGCATGATGACAATTAAAAGTTGTACTTTCGATTATCATGATAAATAAAAGTTATACTTTCGATTATCATGGTGCAAAAATATTCCACCACCATCCTTGCGGAAGTTGCGGAACAGGTGGAACAGGTGGAAACGGTGGAAAGATTATTTAGCAGTTGTGCAAGTAATATTAACTGAAAATGCTTGCTGCACTATGGGATAATTACTAACTTTGCAGCCGAATTCAGAATAACAAGCATAATGAAGAGTAGATTTACAGTCATATTGTATTGCTGCATCCTTTCGGTTGTGGTATTCCTGGTGTTCTATTTGTCGTGTGTCCCCGATGTTATGACCACCTCGCGCAATTCAGGCCACGGGAGTAGGGAAGTGGTGTTGGGTCGCCCCTTTGATGCCAAGGATGTTCCAGCTGGCAACTATAGCGGAATGGTGCGACTTGGCGGCAACAGGTATGCCCTCGTCACCGACAAGGCTGAACGTGGGGGATACTTCATATTCAACATCGACATCGACGATATGGGTAATATCACTTCAGTGGCAAGCAGGGGATTCAGGCAACTTGAGGCAGAAAACCTCGACGAGGAGGCTATTGCCTACGACAAGGACAACCATAATATTTATATTGGAAGGGAGGAAACATCGGAAATCATAAGGTATAATATCCTCGACGGACAACGCAACGGGCGTGTTGTCGTGACGGATTATCGCGACAAGGGACTCAATAACCGCACTATTGAGAGCCTCACTTTCGACAGGCGCCGATTGAGTGTATTCACTATCAACGAGGGACCTCTGAAGGGCGACAACGGACTGATGTTAAGACTACTGGAGTTTACTCCTAATCTGAATCTGAAGAAACAATATACTTATATTCTTGATATGCCACTTGACGATTCACCCACGATTGACGAAAGTCATGCCTTCGGTGTGGCAGAGTTGTTGAGCCTTGGCGACGGTACATTGCTCGTGCTCGAGCGCGAGTTCAAGGTCGAAGGATTGAAGATAGGCAGTTGGGTGATGAACAAGATATTCCGCATCACCCCTGGCAATCCCGACAAGACATTCGTCACGGGATGGAGAACCGTATTGGGAGCATCCGACTCTGGTCTTGCCAATTACGAGGGAATGTGCCTCGGACCCACTCTTCCCGACGGGCGCCAAGTGATTATCCTATGCGCCGACAGTCAAAACCGCCACATGGGAGTGCTGCGCGACTGGTTCAGAACTGTGGTATTATAAATTCCGACTTCTAAACTAATGCTATAAGGTCAGTGTATTGGCTAAATTCACCTAAATTCTCAGCCAATAACCATAAAAATATAATTATTGGCTATTTTTATTACTATATTTAGCCAATATTAATAAGAAATACTAAAATCGGCTGAGTTTATACCCTATAACTCAGCCATTTTATATCATTTTAGCAAAATTTGGCTGAGTTTGAGATGGTTTTTCGGCATTTTTTAGTATCTTTGCACCCAAATAGTAATTATTGTATTATGGCAAAGATAATTGGAAGGAAAGAAGAACTGCAAGAACTTCAAAGACTATATGAAAGCGACAGGCCAGAGTTTGTAGCTGTTTATGGCAGAAGACGTGTGGGCAAGACATTTCTCGTCAGGGAGATGTTCAGAGACAGCATGACATTCTATCATACAGGTCTATCCGTATATGACGATGGAAGCAAGGTGAGCACAGAAGAACAATTGCGCCATTTCTATCATTCACTTCAGATGCACGACAGCGATGCCGACCATGCACCGAAGTCGTGGATTGAGGCAATGTATATGCTTGAAGAACTGCTGATAAAACTCGACAACGGTAGCCGGCAGGTGGTATTCATAGACGAACTGCCATGGCTCGACACGCCAAGGTCTCATTTCATCACTGCATTAGAGGCCTTTTGGAACGGATGGGGAGCAGGACGCGACAACCTCATGCTCATAGTATGCGGTTCGGCGGCATCGTGGATGATAAAAAATCTCATCAACAACACCGGGGGGCTATACAACCGACTGACTTGTGAAATTAAGCTGTCACCTTTTAACTTATGTGAGACTGAGGAATATCTAAGGTCGAGGCAAATCACGGCAAGCCGATACGAAATAGCAATGGCATATATGGCTTTTGGCGGAATACCGTATTATCTTAGCTATTTCCAAAAAGGCTTGAGCATGGCACAGAATATCGACTTGTTATTCTTTGACCGCAAGGCAAAATTACGGATGGAATTCAAGCGGCTGTTCACCTCTTTGTATAAATATCCCGAAAAATATGAGAGAGTAATCAATGTCCTCTCGACAAGACACTATGGATATACAAGGGAGGAATTGGCTAAGATATTGAATACACCTCTCGGAGGCAGTTTCTCGGAGATTCTAAACGCACTGGCTGCCAGCGACTTCATCATGGCATACAAACCTATTGACGCAAAAAAAGGAGAGACACTATATAAACTTGTCGATCCGTTCTGTCGTTTCTATTTGTATTTTGCAGATAAGAATCTCGGGGGTGACTCGCAATACTGGCTGCATAATGTAAACTCTCCCAATGTTATGAGTTGGAGCGGAATTGCTTTTGAGGAACTGTGCATAATGCATACAGAACAAATTAAGCGCAAGTTGGGCATTGCTGCCGTCAGGACTTCCGAGTCGCCATACACTCTCCGGGGCGATGAACATCACGACGGAATTCAGTGCGACTTGGTAATAGAGCGAGGCGATAGGGTGGTAAACCTTTGTGAAATGAAATTTTCACAAGGCAAATATGAAATAACCAAGTCATACGACATGACATTGCGCCATCGAATCAACGCGATTATGTCACGGCTTAAAAGCACACAAAGTCTTCAGCTTACCTTCATTACCACGTTTGGTGTCAAGCACAATATGTACTCAGGTATAGTGCAATCTGAAGTAACCCTCGACGACTTGTTTGTGTAAACCTTCTCACTATGACATTTCTTGATGGTATCACGCTTGCCAATCATGGACGGTGTCTGTCCCCCCGTTCATTATAATCGCTTATCCGAACAAGTCATCCATTGTCAGTTTGCTATGGATGGTGTGGGTGTCTGAGCCGGAAGTCAAACTTTCCACCACCACCACCAGATTTTCAGTCAAAGTGATTATTCTGTGCGCCAATGCCATTCTTGCATTCCTTGGCTTTTATTTGTATTTTTGCACCGTCATTCCCTCATAAAAATGTGGTGATATGCTAATTATTCCCTCATAAAAGTGTGGCTGATAAACAATTATTCCCTCATAAAAATGTAGATCATGAAGAGATTTCAAGGACTACAACCTCCATGGCATTCGCTTCTCCATGAAGGGATACAAGGAGCAAGACTGGATGACAAGCGTTCCCCTATATGCAGTGAGGGCTTTCATCATCTGATAAGATTATTAAGTTATCATAATCTGAAATCACATGCCTCAGCACTCCTAACACCCTGTCCCTGTAATTCTGTTGATGAATATCAATTAATATGTCTTAATTTTGATAGATGTCAATAAAGAGAGGGAAACAGAGATGATTTAAAGGGAAAATTGTAGAGATTTGTTTGAGAGTTTGTACCTTTGCAGCCGAAAAAAGAAATAGATATTTAGTGTAATAATTAAAAAAAGTAAAAAGATTGTTATGAAAAAGTTTATCGCAACTTTCGTAATCGCTCTCGCTACAATCAGCGCAAGCGCACAGACCTACCTTGGTGGTGGAATCGGTTTCTCATCTACAGATATGAAGGGTGAGGACAAGTCGCTCACACAGTTTACTATCACTCCTGAGATTGGTTACAACCTCGACGAGAAATGGGCTTTGGGTCTTGGTGTTAGCTATTCTTATGCCAAGCAGGAGTCAAGCTTAAACACTATAGCGGTAGCTCCCTATGTACGCTACACAGTGGCAAAGGCTGGTATCTGCAGTTTCTTCATCGATGGTGAGTTTGCCTTCGCCTCAATGAAGCCAGAAGATGGTGATTCTTCCACAGGATGGAGCCTCGGTGTAAAGCCTGGTGTGCGTTTCGACATCACTAAGAAGCTTTTCGCTACAGCCTCTCTCGGATTCTTGGGTTATCAGGACACATCTGATTTTGATGGCGAGAAGACCTTCGGTTTCGGATTCAGCGGAAATGGTGGCAACTACTTCGCTAATAATAATGCCGGCTTGAAGTTGGGTCTCTACTACAACTTCTAATATAGTATCTTATAGCAGAACATTCGGTTCTGCGTAACTACTCAGATATAAAGTCCCTTAAAGGGTGACATAACATTAGGATGGGGCTCACGCCTGGTGCTAAATTATGTCGCCCTTTCTTTGTCTATACATATTTCACGAGGTTGACGAACTGTGGTATTTTATTAGCTAAATCTGGCAGTAATAAGATTATTTGCAAAAGATGAATAAGATTCTCGACTGTTTCAAGCAGGCTATGCCTGCATCATGGAAAAGCACCAAGTGGTTGCTCAAACTGATGATACCCATATCATTGGCTGTTACTCTCATGCAGTATGCCGGAGTGCTCGCATGGATGGCCACATGGATAAACCCGCTGTTCGTCCACTTTGGTCTTCCGGGCGAATCGGCGGTGGCATTCATATCTGGTGCCACGGCAGGCACATACGCGGGAATAGCCGTCATGATGTCCATCCCGCTCACCATGAAGCAGGCCTCGATACTTGCCCTTATGATAGCCCTGTGTCATGCCTTGCCAATGGAATGTGCCGTGAACAGGAAGACTGGATCGTCATTTTGGAAGATGGGAGCAATACGCCTCGTGATGGCTCTCATCTGCGCCCTCATTCTCAACGCCTTATTGCCAGATATGCCTGGGAGGTATATCTATCTCGGCGCAGAGGCTGACAGCGGTTTCACGGAAGTGATGACAACATGGGTAGTATCACAGATAAAGATGTCGCTCATGGTGGTGCTTATCATCTACTCGCTCATGGTGGTGCAACGTATGCTCGAATCCTATCGACTGCTCGACCCGTTATCCCGCATGCTCTCACCACTGATGTCGCTCTTCGGTTTGCCTCGACAAGCCTCCTACATGTGGCTCGTAGGCAATGTGTTGGGCATCAGTTACGGCTCGGCGGTGATGGTAGAGTTAGAGGACAAAGGGCTCGTCACCCGCGAGGAGGCAAACGATGTCAACTACCATCTCATCATGAACCACTCCATGCTCGAGGACACCATCGTATTCGCCGCCACGGGCATCTCCGCCCTCCTGCTTATATCCATCCGCCTCAGCTTCGCCCTTGTATTGGTTTGGGGACGGAAAATATCAGGAAAACTGTTGTAAGGGCTTTCATCATCTTATCCTTCGGCAAAGCCTTGTTTTTCATGCCTGCACGATATAGCGACTCTCGAAACTCAGACAGTTGTTCTCTCAGTGGCGCATCAAGAATCCCCGTATGATCAAACGAGAATTTGTAGCCGAAAGCCTCACGTATAAGAAAGGTCTTCCCCACGCGGCGGCGGCCATAGACGGCTATAAATTCCGACTGGTCTGATGTGAGCGCGCTCAATAACGTCTCCTATTCTTTTTCTCTTCCTATTAACATGATTCCAATATTATTAATTACTCGGGTAACCTCGAAATTCGGTAGCAAAGATAATAATGGCGCAAATCCGACAAGAGGGCAGTGGCGTTTTCCTGGCGCGTCCATTTGCACTCACCTATCAGCAGGCATTGCTTGTCCATCGATTCGGCAACAAGGTCGATAAAACAGAAAGCCATATTCATTCTGTTCATTGATATTTAATCTTGAAATAATCCAATAGCAGTTTGTAATTGTCCTGCGCTGTCAGGCATGTATCACTATCACTAATTATAGCAGGTAATATTTGCAATCCATAAACATACAAATATGCGGGCTATTTGTACTAAATCGCATAAAAAAAGTGAGATTTAGTACAAAAAGCTTGCATATTTGGGATTTTCAGGGAGAAGACAAAGACCCGCAAGGCCTTGGTCTCAACATTCATCACCACGTTTGGAGTGGCAAACGGTGTGCATAAGAGTATCGTGGACAACGAGGTGACAATGGACGACTTGTTCGGATTATGAAGAGAACTGGCCATTTGCCTGAGCGCCGAAGAATTTTGCCGTCAACCCTTCACCCTACACAAAACGAGCATAACTCGCTAATATACAATAGGTTATCTCAATGTAGGGTTGTCTCAACCCTACACAACCCTACACTCACCCTACACTAATGGCAATCCATGCCTTATGTAAGTGGATAGATAAGTATCTACGTTGTCTCTGTCACGAGGATGACAGGCGACTGCCATAGGGAGACAGAATCTCTGTCATCACTTGACAGAGAGCGCAAGCATAGCTTAAGCTCACCTAAAGCATAGCTTTACGTCACCTAAAGCATAGCTTTACGTCATCTAAAGCATAGCTTTATTCCTTATAGAAGACATGGCATTGGCGCAATGAATGTAGGGTTGTGTAGGGTTAGTGTAGGGTTGGGACAACCCTACATTAAGATAATTAACTGATTACCAATGGCTTATAATATAAAAATGTAGAGTGAAGGGTTAACGGCAAAATTCTCTGGCGCTCAGCAGAAAAGTGCGCTGCCCGCGCGATATATTTACCACCATGCACACTGCATACAGCATTATCATCCGCTTCATTGCGGCTGCAAAGATAATACTTTTTTGAGTCAATCGTTCAGTCGGTCGGCATAGAAATTCACCTTGCGCTCCTTGAGGAAATGCACGCTCACATCATCAAGGAACCTGTGGGTGATTAGAATTTCTTATTTTTCAATTACCCAGTCCCCGATGGTACGCTTCTCCGAGTCGAATTTGATGCCAACCTTCACTATCGGCAGACCGCAGAGGGCAAACTTCTGCTTGTAGTCCTTCAGGTCTATCTGGTTCATCGCAGCTTGGGCACTCTTGTCTAATTTAAGCTCGAAAAGATATAGAGTGGTCTTGGTTTGAAGAACTATATCCACACGACCGGTCGGGGTGTGTATCTCCACGTCGGCAAAGTAGTCGGAAACGAGGGTGAAGATGATATATAGCACTTGTTGGTAATGACCTTCGGTATTGGTGTCGTTGCAATACGGCACAGTGCCGAGAAATGTCTGAAGAAGCCCCAATGCGGCATTGATGTCATCCTTAGTGAGATGTCTCGCTATGTTGCGGGCGGTGTTGTTTACTATGAGTGTATTGGGCATGACGTATGCAGGCACAAGGGCCTTGGTCAGACCAATGCGCACCTCATTGTTGGGTATGCCGAGAGTATAACTGTTGAAATCCTCATCATAGTCCTTTATCGTGACATATCCGCTCTGATACAACAAGGGCATTATGGTGGTCATGCCCTCTGTAGGAGCGTCGAAGTCGTCAGATCCTCCCTCCATCCCGCTGATGTCGGTGGGGAGGGTATCGAACTTGCGCAACATCTCAATGAGATAAGTGGGAGTGCCAGATGCAAACCAATAATTGGTGAACTGATGGTCCTGGAATGCGTTAAGGAGACTGTAAGGATTGAAGATACCAGGCGAGGGCCATGTGAAATGGTAACCGTCATACTGGCGCTTCAGTTGGGCAATCGCCACCTCGTGTGTCACCCTACGGTGTTCGGCAAAGTCATCCACATAGTCTGACATCTGAGTGAGCATCTCTTCAACAGTGATACCGCATACAGCAGCATAGTCCGGGCGCATGGATATGTTCTTCAGGTTGTTCAGTTCGCTGAAGATACTGAGTTGCGAGAACTTCGTGATGCCGGTGATAAACAGGAATTCAAGATGTGGGTCGCTGTCTTTCAATGGGGAATAAAAGTTGCGCATTACTTGACGCAAGACTTCCAGATTTTCTTTTTTATGAACAACATCAAGAAGAGGGGCATCGTATTCGTCGATTAGGACAACAACCTTATGTCCTGTTTTTGCATGGGCCCGCTCAATAAGCCCCTGAAGACGCTGGTTGGGTTTCACCTCGTCGGCTGGTCCCTTACCGTAGATGGACTCGTAGGCTGTCAGTTTGTTGCTCAATTCCAGTTCCAGTTCCTCTTTGTTGCAATGCTTGGCAGTGCTCATGCCAAATCTCAGCACAGGATACTTCTCCCACTCTTTTTCCACTTTGTAGATAAACGTATCCTTGAAAAGTTCCTTCCTACCCTCGAAATAAGCCTGAAGAGTAGATACTAACAACGACTTGCCGAACCGTCTTGGGCGGCTCAGAAATATATATTTACCAAGGTGTATCATGTTCCAGATATACTCAGTCTTATCGATGTACAGACAATCCAAATCCCTTACTTCCGAATATGTCTGTATGCCCACGGGCAGTCGTTTCAGTTGTTTCTTTTCCATGCTCTAAATCCTGTTACATAGTCCTTTCGGCGACAAAGTTACAGATTTATTTTCAATTCTCCAATAGTATCCAGTTAAAAATCACAAAACACATTCCTTAATTCATAATATTAGCCTCTATCAGCAAGGTTTGCGGCAAAAAAAGAGAGCATAGACGGTGAAATAGGCTATGGACTGTAATGCAAGGGCTATACACTTAGTGGAGATGTCGCTGAGGGAGCAACCCATGGCTGTGATACTGACATAGCCGTTCATGCCAAACGTGGAGGGGAAGAGCCATGACACACATTTCCAGAAAAGGGGCATCTTGGCTCCTGGCCACGATATGCCCGAGAGGAACAGTAACGGCACGGAGAGAAAAACGAAGAGCATAATGCAATCCTCACGGCGATAGACCAACAGCGACAGCACCTTTATCTCCTTGTTCATCTCCAATGAAACATTGGTGGCACTGAGCATCAACGCCTTGTAGTATAGCATCGAACACATGTCGCAGTAGAGTCCAAGGGTTGTATGGTCGCCATTAACTTTTAATATCCGATCTTCCCCGTCGCCCTATCCAAATAGAGATGTGCGAGCCTGAGGTCTATCTCTGCATCCACGCATTGTGAGTGGGCGGAGAGCCATGCTGTCTGGGCATCCAACACATTGCTTACGGGGATAACGCCCTCCTCCAATTCCAAGCGGGCAATGCAGGCATTTGATCGGGCTGCACGTTCCTTATATATACGTTCGCCGAAGGTGACTATCGGGATGTTGACCACCACACCTACATTCTTGGTCGCTTTTGGAACACTTGTATTTCGTCAAAAAAGACTAATTTTGCAGCGGAAATAACGAAAAAGACATTATGAACAGAGTAACATTTTCCCGTCAGCACAATACTTACGGGCAGTACGTTCGCTTATGCCATATTTCCCGGCAAACTGGGCAACTGATATATATTCCATAATTCACGCTATTAGCCTCTATCGGCAAGTTTTTAGGCAAAAAATACACTAATAATTCTCGATAGCCTTCATTCGCTCTCTTCGTTTCTTTGCCGACACCTTGCGCTGGAAGATGCTGAGGAAGTCATGGCCCGAGGGCTTAGGCATTGACTTGCCCTGCTCCCTGAGCTTAGTTCCCCAACTGCTGACGGCTGAGGACTTCATTGGTTCCTTGCCATATACGACCACCTCGTCGAGGCGATTGTCGTTGGCAAGTAGGAATATCGTGTCGCCTACTTCGTGATTGTCAAGAACACGGCGCATATATCCGCTGGCGATGAAAGTGAGATGCTTGAAATCGGATGAAGTGATGTCAAATTCGCCCTTATAGTTGGTCCTCACGGCCTTGCTTTCATAATGGTCGGCAATGACCCTCACATTCCCAATCGGAATGTGAGTGAACATGTCCGCCACAACGCAAGTGCGCTGTCCGCGAGACATATTTACCACCATGCATACTGCATACAAAAACATCAACCGCTTCATTGCGGCTGCAAAGATAATACTTTTTGCCCCAACAACCGCATACCTTTACATTAATTACGATTATTTCCCAAGCATTGATATTATCAAAATTTTATGAAAACACTGCCCGCATCTGTAAATCGAGATGCGGGCAGTG
>CALZMK010000022.1 GCA_945788545.1 uncultured Prevotella sp. | reverse complement strand
GGATGTGGGAGTGATGGTTGTGGCGGTGGTTAATGCGATGAGGGCAAGGCCAGGCAGCAAAACTGCCTGGAACGGTGGCTCTTGAAGAACTGCCGGGGCGGTGGCTCTTTTCAATATAAAAAAGGGAAAAATGTTGCGTAATTGAGAAAAAAGCAGTAAATTTGCACCCATGGAAAAAATAGAGGAACATTTGACAGAACACGGAGTGAAACCCACGGCAGTGAGAATACTCGTGTGGGAACAGGCCGTAAGGCAGCAGGAGACATTCACCCTGAGCGACATGGAGGAGCTGATGCCCCACATGGACAGGTCGAGCATCTTCCGTGCACTGCGCCTGTTCACCGAGCACCAACTGCTGCATGAGATAGACGACGGCACCGGTCAGCAGAAGTACTGCGTGTGCCGTTGCACCAACAGCAGCCACCTCAACCATATACACTTCACATGCATGAAATGCGGACAGACATATTGCCTTGAAGACTATCAGATACCCATCGTCGAATTGCCCGATGGATATGAGATGAATGAGGCGGAATATGTGATAAAGGGAGTGTGTCCGCATTGCAAAAACTGACCTTAGACAAGAAAAACGATAAAGAAGTGGAAAAAAAACACTTTTTTCCTTGTTATATCGTTGGAATTTTGTAATTTTGCAGCCTGAATTACACATATTATATATATAACGTTATATTATGGCTGAAAAGAAACAGATTAAGACCGCATTAGTATCGGTTTTCCACAAGGATGGATTGGACGAGCTGCTTAAGAAGCTCAATGAAGAAGGTGTGAAATTCCTCTCGACAGGTGGTACACAGAAGTTTATCGAGTCACTCGGTTATGAGTGCCAGAAGGTGGAGGATGTCACCACTTATCCCTCAATCCTCGGTGGCAGAGTGAAGACTCTCCATCCGAAGGTGTTTGGAGGTATTCTCGGACGTCGTGACAACGAGGGCGACCAGGAGCAGATGAAGCAGTATGAGATACCCGAGATTGACTTGGTAATCGTTGATCTCTATCCATTCGAGGACACCGTGGCAAGCGGTGCATCCGAGGCCGACATCATCGAGAAGATAGACATCGGCGGTATTTCGCTCATCCGTGCCGGAGCGAAGAATTTCAAGGACGTTGTGATTGTGCCCAGCAAGGCTGAATACGGTGTATTGCTCGACATCCTCAACAAGAAGGGTGCCGCCACCGACATCGAGGACCGCAAGATGTTTGCCGAGCGTGCCTTCGGTGTGAGCAGCCACTACGACACAGCTATTCACGAGTGGTTTTTGAAAAATTAAAAAATTAAAGGATTAAAGAATTAAAGTTCTATACACATGGGATTTTTTTCGTTTGTTCAGGAAATAGCGATGGACCTCGGAACGGCCAACACCATCATCATCTCGGATGACAAGATTGTGGTTGACGAGCCATCGGTTGTTGCCCTCGACCGCCGCACCGACAAGATGATTGCCGTGGGCGAGAAGGCAAAGATGATGTATGAGAAGGAGCACGCCAATATCCGCACCATACGCCCGTTGCGCGATGGTGTGATAGCCGACTTCTCTGCCTGCGAGCAGATGATGCGCGGACTCATCAAGATGGTGCATACCGGCAGCCGCCTCTTCTCCCCCTCACTCCGTATGGTAATCGGTGTGCCCTCAGGCTCTACCGAGGTGGAGCTGCGTGCCGTGCGCGACTCAGCCGAGCATGCCGACGGACGTGATGTATATCTTATCTTCGAACCAATGGCTGCTGCCATCGGTATCGGTATCGACGTTGAGGCTCCCGAGGGTAATATGATTGTGGATATCGGTGGTGGATCTACCGAGATTGCCGTCATCTCGCTCGGAGGTATCGTCAGCAACAACTCAATACGCATTGCCGGTGACGACCTCACTGCCGACATACAGGAATACATGAGCCGCCAGCACAACGTGAAGGTGAGCGAGCGTATGGCTGAGCGTATCAAGATACATGTGGGCTCAGCCCTCACCGACCTTGGCGACGAGGCTCCCGAGGACTATGTTGTGCATGGACCTAACCGCATCACAGCCCTTCCGATGGAGGTGCCCGTATGCTATCAGGAGATTGCCCACTGTCTCGACAAGACCGTGGCAAAGATTGAGAACGCAGTGCTCTCAGCCCTTGAGAACACTCCTCCCGAACTATATGCCGACATCGTCAAGAACGGTATCTACCTCAGTGGTGGCGGTGCATTGCTCCGTGGACTCGACAAGCGTCTGCAGGACAAGATAAATATTCCATTCCACATTGCCGAGGACCCGCTCCACAGTGTGGCAAAGGGTGCTGGCATAGCATTGAAGAACGTTGACAGATTCTCATTCCTGATGAGATAAAATGCGCAACCTACTCGAATTTTTATCGAAGTACTATCATTGGCTGCTGTTTGTGGTGCTCGAAGTGATCAGCTTCGTGCTCCTCTTCCAGTTCAACAGCTATCAGGGCAGTGTGTGGTTTACGTCGGCCAATGCCGTAGTGGGAAAGTTATACGAACTCGAAGCAGATGTCGAGTCGTTCTTCTCGCTCACCAAGGTCAACAAAGACCTCACGCTGCGTAATTTCTATCTCGAGCGCCAGGTAAACCAACTCTCGCGGTTGTATGCCGACCTGACAAAGGACACGACGATAGCCGAGCGCAACGAACTGGAATTCTTGAGCAGATACCAACTCATACCTGCCAAGGTGGTAAGCAACTCCGTTGACCGCAACGACAACCTCATGACCATCGACCGTGGAAGCAAGGACGGCGTGGAGAAAGACATGGGAGTGGCATGCGGCAATGGTGTGGTGGGAGTGGTGTATCTTGTCTCCGACCACTATTCTATCGTGATGCCGGTGCTCAACTATCACTCGCGCATCAGCTGTGCCATACGCCACCGCGGCTATTTCGGCTATCTGAAATGGCAGGGCGGCGACGCAAGTATAGCCTATGTGGAGGATGTGCCCAGGCATGCCAAGTTTAAACGTGGCGACTGGGTGGAGACGAGCGGATATTCGTCGATATTCCCTCCCGGCGTCCTCGTCGGCAAGATTATCGAGGTATATAACTCGCGCGACGGATTGTCGTATAGGCTCAAGGTGCAGTTGACCACCGACTTTGGCAACGTGCGCGACGTGTGCGTGATAAGCGACAAGGGAATAGCCGAGCGCACAAGACTGATGGAGGCAGCCCGCGACTCATTGGCAAGGGGCAACAAGGAATGACAGCAAGTAAAGAAAAACAGAGATGACGATAGACTTATTAAGGCAATTAGGCGTCTTTGCCGTGCTTTGCTTGGCACAGGCATTCGTGTTCAACCGCATCCATCTTTTTGGATGCGCTACACCTCTTATATATATATATATGATAATAAAGCTTGAGCGCAACTATCCCAAATGGGGAATATTGCTCTGGAGCTTTGCCCTCGGAGTGACTGTCGATGCCCTGTCGAACACCCCCGGAGTGGCTGCCGCCTCGCTCACGCTCATCGGTGCCGTGCAGCCCTATTTCATGGAACTGTTTGTGCAGCGTGATGCAGCTGAAAATCTCATGCCGTCGCTAAAGACCCTTGGCTACGGAAAATTCAGTTTCTTTGCCGCCATGCTCACATTGCTCTATTGCATTGTGTTTTTCACACTCGAGACTTTCAGTTTCTTTAATTTCTCCCAGTGGGTTGCACAGGTATTGGGCAGTGCAATTATTTCGTTGGTGATTATTCTCACAATAGAAAGCGTCAGGAAGTAGTGAAGGAATATGGATTAGAGAACAGAAAATACGTCATCGGTGGAGTGGCAATCTTTATCGTTGTCGTATATATTCTGAGGCTTTTCACGCTCCAGATAATGAGCGACGACTATAAGAAGAATGCCGACTCTAATGCCTTCTTGAAAAAGATCGACTATCCGTCGCGAGGTGTGATCACCGACCGCAACGGAAAGTTGCTCGTGTTCAACCAACCGTCCTACGACGTGATGATTATCGTCAACGAGGCCAAAAACCGTCTCGACACTCTTGAATTCTGCAATGCCCTCAATATCACCAAGGAGGAATTCGACAAAAGGATGGAGACGATAAAGGACCGCTCGAAGAATCCCGGCTACTCACGTTTCACCCAACAGCTCTTCATGAGCCAGTTGTCCGACAAGGACTTCAGTATTTTCCACGAAAAGATGTTCCGCTTCCCCGGAGTGTATATCCAGCGCCGAAGCATACGCCACTACCAATATCCCGTGGCGGCACATGTGCTCGGTGATGTGGCCGAGGTGTCGCCTGCCGACATCGAGGAGGATGAATATTATCAGCCGGGCGACTATATCGGCAAACTCGGTGTGGAGAGAAAATACGAGAAGCAGCTCAGAGGAGAGAAGGGCGTGCAGATACTGCTGCGCGACGCCCACGGAAGAATACAGGGAAGTTATCAGAACGGTGCACTCGACAAGCGTCCTATACCCGGAAAAAATCTCACCCTAGCCATCGACTACGACCTTCAGGCTCTCGGCGAAAGACTCATGGAGGGAAAGATAGGCAGTATTGTGGCTATCGAACCCTCGACGGGCGAGGTGTTGTGCATGGTGTCGTCGCCCAACTACGACCCTCGTATTATGGTGGGAAGGGCGAGGAGCAAAAACCATCGCCGATTGAGCAACGACCCGATGAAACCCTTGCTCAACCGAAGTATCATGGGACAATATCCTCCCGGTTCGACATTCAAGACAACACAAGGTCTCACCTTCCTCTCGGAGAATATCATTTCACCGTCAACACCCTTCGGTTGTTCCCACGGATTCTATTACCGTGGTCTGCATGTGGGATGCCACGGTCATGCCTCCCCATTGTCGATAGTTCCCGCACTTAGCACCTCGTGCAACGCTTTCTTCTGCTGGGGACTCTATTACATGATTGGCAACCGCTCGAAATACGGCAGTGTGCAGAACGCCATGAATACATGGCGCGACTATATGGTGAGCATGGGATTCGGATATAAGTTGGGTATCGACCTTCCGGGAGAGAAGCGCGGACTCATCCCCAATGCCGAGTTCTATGACAAGGCATATCGCGGTTCGTGGAACGGCCTCACCATCATCAGTATATCAATCGGACAAGGCGAGGTGAATGCCACCCCATTGCAGATAGCCAACCTCGGTGCAACGATAGCCAACCGCGGTTATTACTACGTGCCCCACGTGGTGAGGAAGGTGCAGGGCGAACCGCTCGACACCACCTACACCCGCCGCCATTACACCAAGGCCACCAAGAAAGCCTACGACTATGTGGTGCAGGGAATGAGAGCCTCGGTGCTCGGAGGAACATGCCGTGCCTTGGGACGATATGACTTCATGGCATGCGGAAAGACCGGTACGGCTCAGAACCGCGGTCACGACCACTCTGTCTTTATGGGTTTCGCCCCGATGGACAATCCCAAGATAGCCGTGGCGGTGTATGTGGAAAACGGAGGATGGGGTGCCGACTATGGTGTGCCTCTTGGCGGATTGATAATGGAACAGTATATACACGGAAAACTGTCGGAAGAATCGAAGAAGAAGGCCGACGAATTCCAACATAGACATATCTCTTATGGTACGACAATCAGATAAGCAGCCGAGCGTACTTCGCTCTATCGACTGGTGGACAGTGGCCATCTACGTGGCTTTGCTGGTCTTCGGATGGATAAGCGTCTGTGGAGCCAGCTATTCCTATGGCGATACCGACATCTTCAGTCTCGACACCCGTTCGGGAATGCAGATTATATGGATAGGCACGTCGATGTGCTTGGGTTTTGTGTTGCTGATGCTCGACTCCCGTTTCTACGACACCTTTGCCTATATCCTCTATGCCGCCTTGCTCTTGCTGCTGTTCGTCACGATATTCAATCCCCATCAGATTAAGGGATCGAGGTCGTGGCTCGTACTTGGTCCGTTGCGACTACAACCGGCGGAGTTTGCCAAATTTGCCACAGCTCTCGCCCTTGCCAAGGTGATGAGTGTGTATGGATTCACAATACACAACATGAAGCATTTCGCCACAGCCCTTGCCGTGGTGTTTGTGCCGATGATGTTCATCGTGTTGCAGAAGGAGACTGGCTCGGCTCTTGTCTATCTCTCCTTCTTCCTGATGTTCTATCGCGAGGGAATGCCAGGCAGCGTGTTGTTCACAGGTGTTGCCATGGTGATATACTTTGTTGTCGGCATACGTTTTGAGGAGGTTATGCTGATGGACACTCCCACGTCGGTGGGCAAGTTTGTTGTATTGCTGCTTGTGCAGATATTCACAGCCGGGATGGTGTTCGTATATTGCAAGGCGCGCCACGAGGCATGGCTCATATTGGGATATTCGGTGGGCATAACATTATTGTCGATGCTCTTCTCCGAATATGTCATCCCGTTTGATGTGGTGTGGGTGCAGATAATAATCACCGTGGCTCTGTGTCTATGGTTGCTGTGGAATGGATTGGGGTCGAGAATAAAAAACTATTATTATATCCTTATATTCACCATCGGGTCGGTGCTCTTCTTCTATTCTGCCGACTATGTGCTCAACAATGTCATGGAGCCCCATCAGAGGGTGAGAATCAACGTGCTGCTCGGTCTCGACGAAGACCTTGCCGGTGCGGGATATAACGTTCATCAGAGTGAGATAGCCATTGGTTCGGGAGGTCTCGAGGGCAAGGGCTTCCTCAACGGTACTCAGACAAAACTGAAATTTGTGCCCGAACAGGACACCGACTTTATCTTCTGCACAGTGGGCGAGGAGGAAGGATTCCTCGGTTCGTCGGCGGTATTATTGCTGTTTTTGGCATTGATACTGCGTCTCATCCATCTTGCCGAGCGCCAGCCGATGCGTTTTGGGCGGATATATGGCTATTCGGTGGTGTCGATATTCCTTTTCCATGTGTTTATCAACGTGGGAATGGTACTTGGATTAACCCCCGTCATCGGCATTCCGCTGCCTTTCTTCAGCTATGGCGGTTCGTCGCTGTGGGGATTCACTTTCCTGCTATTCATCTTCTTGCGCATCGATGCCAGTAGGGAGATGTCGCGACGCTGATGTCTATTTCTTATTGAGCTGTATTCCGATGTCCATTATACCATGGAGAATCTCGCGTTTCATGTTATGACGTACACGCACCTCCACCGAGTCGCCCTTTTCAACGGATAAATCCTTGATATGACTGTTGTATTGGAAAATGCTGACCCCGTTGCCCTTAATACTTCCGTCAGAGTCGAAGAGGCTGCATGTAATAGTGTCGCTCACGGTGGATAAGCCCATGGTGTTGTCCTTGGAAATGATAGTGTTGTCAACAATGATGCATATCGACGTGAAAGGATAATTGTCACCGATACGCAATCCCAAGGTCTCGGAATATTCCCCTCCCTCGTCAAACACGGGCATACGATAGATGAGAGTGTCATTCTTCTCCCATCCGGTCAATGGCGTAGGCTCGTAGTGGTCATAAACCGTTTTACGGTTGCACGACACTAAGGTCGTGGCAACCGTAATCAAAAGTGTTAATATGTAGTTAATTCTGTTCCTGGACATCTTGCTGTGGTCTTCTCGGTTTCTTTGGATGCGGTGGCCTCTGTCTTGGTTGTTGCTGAGGCTGGCCGCTTTGTCTTGGTTGTTGCTGAGGCTGTCCGCCTTGCTTAGGCTGTTGTTGTGGCTGACCGCCCTGCTTAGGCTGTTGCTGACTTGCCTCGGGGCGTGGCTTGCCTGTATTGTTGCTCTTTTTCTTTTTCTTCTTCTTGGCCTTGTCGAAGCGTGATATGTCGCCACCTGCAAGCAAATCTACATGTTTCTTTGTCTCGCGAGCCTCACCGTCCTTCTGCAGAGACAACGGTTTTTCGCCCTGACGGTTCATCTCAATGATGTCCTTGGCTCTCTCGGCAGTGATAGTCTCAAGATTCGACGCGATATTCTTGTCGGTGGAGTAGGTGATAAGACCTGCGAGGATATCCGACTTAAACATGTAATAATCAGCGTCCTGTGTTTGCAAAATCATCTCGCGGCTTGGCAGTTTTCTGCTTGCCTCCACATAGTCGTCCACCTCGTAGTTGAGGCAACACTTCAATTTGGCGCACATTCCAGCCAGTTTCTGTGGATTGAGCGAGATGTCCTGGAATCGGGCGGCATTAGTGCTCACACTCACGAAGTTCTTCATCCATGTGGCACAGCACAGTTCACGTCCGCAAGGACCAGTTCCTCCAATTCGTCCAGCCTCCTGGCGCGCTCCAATCTGCTTCATCTCAATCCTCACGTGGAATGTGTCGGCAAGCACCTTGATGAGCTGTCGGAAATCCACTCGCTCGTCGGCGATATAATAGAATATCGCCTTGTTGCAGTCGCCCTGGTATTCCACATCGCCGATTTTCATCTGCAGTCCAAGATCCTTGGCAATCTGGCGACTCTGTATCATAGTGCCGTGCTCTCTGCTCTTAGCCTCACGATACTTGTCCATATCGGTGGGACGGGCAATACGATAGATACGCCTGATATCGTCGGCCGACTTGAGGTTGGCTTTCTTTATTTGCAGTTTCACCAGTCGTCCGGTGAGAGTCACCACACCGATGTCATGACCGGGATTGGCCTCCACTGCAACAATATCGCCCTTCTTGAGGTCGAGATTATTGACATTGTGATAATATCCCTTACGGGTATGCTTAAACTGCACCTCGACGAGGTCGGTGGAGTCGGCGTTGCCTGGCACGTCGGCCAACCAGTCGTAGGTGTTCAGCTGCTTGTCCTGTCGGCCCACCGCCCTATGGCATAGACCGCGGTCGGCGGAGCAGCATATTGTAAAATCCTTATTTTTATTGTCCATATATATTATTATTCTTCATTCTTCACTTTTCATTTCTTTTGAATAAGCAGCACAATCATCTGCAGTGCCATGTCGAAAAACACTATCTTTCCGTTGGCGTTTTGGGATATATCCCTTAGAGCCTTGTTGGCGAGGTCGTTTATCTGCAGAATATTATTCTCATTTACGAATCTCGCGAATTTCGATGTGAAGGCTTCCTCCTCGGCAGTCATGTACGTTAGTTCCGGTTGCTGGAAGTTATACATGAAACTCTCCCTGACGAGTCGCAGGAAAAACGTGAGAAATCTCTTTTGCTTTTCCCTACCATAGCCATTGATGTTGTCGCTCCAGTGTCTTAGTTCCCTTACGTTGCGCTGGTAGGCAAGACGCATGAGTGACTGGAAGTCGGCGAGAAACTCCTTGTTCTCCCCATCGGCGGTCAGTTCGCCCACAGCCGCAATCCAGTCGCCGTTGGCCAGTCGTGCCAGTCGCATGGCATCATCCTCACCCACGCCATATCTATTGATGAGTGCATCCTTGATACTTTCTGTATCTATCTTTTTCACATCAATGCGCTGCACTCGGCTACGTATGGTCTCGAGGAGTTTGTCGGGATCCTCGCTCACCATGATAAAGACAGTTTGCGAAGGCGGTTCCTCGATGAGTTTGAGTATTTTATTAGCACATTCGATGTTCATTCGTTCCGGCAGCCATATTATGGATACCTTATATCCGCCCTGACTGGATTTGAGACTCAGTTTGCGGTTTAGTTCGTCGCTTTCTCCGGCAGTGATGATAGCCTGTTGGTTTTCGGCACCAATTTCCTTCATCCACTGCTCAATATTAAAATAAGGAGAGCGGGAAATCATGTTTCGCCATTCCTTGGCAAAGTCCTCGCTGACGGGTTTGTGTTCAGAGCCCATCGACGGGGTTTTGATGGTAGGGTAGGAGAAGAGCAGGTCGGGATGTCCCCATTTTTCGGTCATCTTGCATTGTGCACATTGTCCGCAGGCCTCGTTGCGTCCCTCGCGGTTTTGGCACAGCAGATAAGAGGCAAAAGCCATGGCAATAGCCATCTTTCCGCAGCCTTGCGGGCCGCAGAGCATCATGGCATGTGGCAGTCGGTCTTCCCTGACCATCTCAATCATCCTCTGCCACACCTCTTCCTGTCCAATAACCTCGTCTCTCTTCATTTTTACTCTATGTCATTCTGCCTTTTGTAGGGTCTTACCTTGTGTAAGACCGCATGCCATGTTGTCCGTTTGGATGATTCATATCCGGTTGATTCGGTCTTACACGAGGTAAGACCCTACAGCGGATGTTATCGCGGACTTCATTTTCAAAGCAATTTCTTCGCTACTTCCGCCACGGCATCCACTGCCGATACGGTGTAGAAGTGAATGTTGTTCACTCCGTGAGCATACAGTTCCTTGCACTGTTGTGTTGCCCATTCAATACCGAGTTGCTTTGCTTCCTCGTCGGTCTTGCATTTAACGGCTTCGAGAGCCAATTCCTGCGGGATGTCGCAGTGGAAAGTCTTCGGGACGACCGTCAGTTGGCTCAATTTGGCAAACGGTTTTATTCCCGGGATGATAGGTATGGTGATACCCATCTGTCGGGCTTTCTCCACAAAAGCAAAGTATTTGTTGTTGTCGTAGAACAACTGTGTGACGGCATATTCCGCACCTAAGTCCTGCTTTTCTTTCAGATACATCATGTCCATGTCGAGATTTGGAGCCTCGTCGTGCTTTTCGGGATAGCAAGCCACTCCAAAGTCAAATCTCTCCCCCGGACACTTTATAGGAGTGCCGTCGGCAAAGAATCCCTCGTTGAATCTGTTCACCTGGCGTATCAGGTCGGTGGTGTGCTCATGTCCTCCAGGGGTGGGTATAAACCTGCTGTCCTCCTTTGCCTTGTCGCCTCGCAGCAGCAAGAGATTGCAGATTCCCAAGAACTGCAGGTCAAGCAATTCGTATTCGATGTCCTCGATGGTGGCACCGCTGCATATCACGTGCGGTTGCACGGGAATACCGTATTTGTTCTGTATGGCGGCCGCAATGGCGATGGTGCCTGGGCGGCGACGCACCCTGTTGCGTTGCAGCAGTCCGTTGTCCATCTGCTTATACACAAACTCGCTGTGATGGGTTGTGATATTAATGAACAGGGGATTGAATTCTTTCATCTTCTCGATGGTGGCAAACAGTTTGTTGGTGCCGGTGCCTTTCAGTGGCGGCAGTACCTCGAAGGAGAAATGTCTCTCGTCCTTGTTCTTATTGAGTAGTTCTATTACGGTCATATTAATTCTAAATGTACATTTGGCGACAAAATTACAAAAAAAAACTCAATTCCACCGCTATTTTCGAAAAAAAGTGAGGAAAAGTTTGGTTATTTACTCAATAATGCTTATTTTTGCATTGACAAATATGTTAAAAGCGTATGAACATTGTAACATTATATCAGATTTTATGTGTTATTGCACTCA